>NZ_CAURLX010000002.1:0-133021 GCF_963525585.1 uncultured Capnocytophaga sp.
CGGGGGTTTCCGCCATACGTTCTTCTAAAGCAAAAGTAGCATAATTAGGGTAGCCTAACAAAGAGGCGCGTGCTTGTCGCAATTGGGCGATACGCAACACATTGGTTTCGTTGTTGTAGGCACTCTCTCCCGCACAACGACTGTGATAATCGGTGAAGAGTTTCTGACGCAAGTCGCGGTTATCAGCATATTTCATTACTGCTGTATATACGGGTAAATCGAGGGTAATGACCCAGCCTTGGGTATGGCGTTTTTTGGCTTCTTGAGCGAGCATTTCAAGAACAAAATCAGGTAGCCCACTCAGTTGTTCCTTATCGGTAATTACCCATTGGTAATGCTGGGTTTCAGCGAGTACATTCTCGGAGAACTTCAGCTTAAGTGTAGCCAATTCTTTATCAATCTTGCGCAAACTCTCCTTATCGTTGGGTGATAAGTTAGCCCCATTGCGGGTAAAACTTTTGTAAGTTTTCTCTAAGAGCGTTTGTTGTTCTGCAGTAAGCGAAAGCTGCTCACGCTGATTATAGATTGCTTTCACACGCTTGAAGAGGGCTTCATTCAGGCGGATATCATTGCCGTAGTCGGTAAGCAAAGGCGAGATGCGTTGCGCTTCGGCTTGCAGGGCATCGTTAGTCTCAGCACTGTTGAGGTTGAAGAACATAGCCGTAAGTCGGTCGAGTTCTAAGCCTGTGTAAGCCAAGGCTTCTATTGTATTTTTAAAAGTAGCAGGTTCAGAATTTTGGGTAATACTATCGATTTGGGCAAGGCTTTCGGCGATAGCTTTTTCAATAGCTGGCAGATAGTCGGTAGCAGTAAAGCGCGAAAATGGCGCCGCGTTATAAGGGGTTTGAAACATAGTATGTATATTTTAATGATGAATGGGCAAAGATACAACTTATTATTATAGGTAAATAAAAAGAGATACAATAATTTGTATCTCTTTTATATAATCTAAGAAGAAAATAGCACTTTATACATTTCCTTCATCTGGAAGGATGCCTGCATATCCCTTCATAATTCCGTGTTGAGATTTGCGAACAAACTGAAGGATTTCATCTCTTTCTAAAGTTGCTTCCATTTCAGCTTCTATATACTCCAAGGCGTGAGAAGTACTAAGTTTCTTTTGGAAAAGAATACGATAGATGTTCTGTATTTCACGAATTTTCTCGGTGGAGAAACCACGACGATGTAGCCCAATAGAGTTTACCCCTACATAGGAGAGAGGATTACGAGCTGCCTTAACATAAGGAGGTACATCTTTTCCTACTAAGGAACCTCCTGTAACAAACGCATAACTCCCAATAGAACAGAACTGATAGACAGCTGTCATTCCAGCCATTACAGCACAATCTCCTACAGTTACATGTCCGGCTAAGGTGGTGCCATTGGAGAAAATACAATTGTCCCCCACGATACAGTCATGAGCGATATGAGAGTAAGCCATAATCAGGCAGTTGTTCCCCACCACAGTACGCATGCGATCTACCGTTCCTTTGTTGATAGTAACGCATTCGCGGATGGTAGTGTTGTTCCCTATATGGGTAGTAGTTTCTTCTCCTTTGTACTTAAGATCTTGAGGAATAGCTGAGATAACCGCTCCTGGGAATATTTTACAGTTTTTCCCAATACGAGCCCCTTCCATAATGGTTACATTAGGACCTATCCAAGTACCTTCTCCAATCTCTACATTTCTGCAAATAGTAGAGAAAGGTTCTACTACCACATTCTGAGCTATTTTAGCTTCAGGGTGTATATTGACTAAGGGATACATCATATTACTCTTGATTATCGTCTCTTTTTACTATTTTAGCCATAAGCTCTCCTTCAGTTACGAGTTTACCATTGGCATAGGCATACCCCTGCATATGGCAGATTCCACGACGGATAGGGGTGAGTAACTCTAACTTAAAAATAAGAGTATCTCCAGGGAGTACTGGATTTTTGAATTTGACATTATCAATCTTCATAAAGTAAGTCAGGTAGTTTTCAGGATCAGGTACAGTACTAAGAATCAGTACTCCTCCAGCTTGTGCCATTGCCTCTATCTGAAGTACACCTGGCATTACGGGAGCTCCAGGGAAGTGCCCCACAAAGAAAGGCTCATTCATGGTAACATTCTTTGTAGCAATTACATGTTTATCTGAAAGTTCAAACACCTTATCCACCAATAACATAGGAGGACGATGTGGAAGAAACTTCATAATCTTTACAGTATCAAACAAAGGAGCCTGATTAATATCTATCTTAGGAATATCATTCTTACGTTCGTTGGCAATAATTTTAGAGAGCTTCTTAGCAAATTGAGTATTCGTAAAATGTCCAGGCTTATTAGCTATAACTTTTCCACGAATACGAACCCCTACAAGAGCTAAATCTCCTACCACATCTAATAGCTTATGGCGAGCAGCCTCATTGGAGTAATGAAGTGTAATATTATCTAATACACCATTTGGCTTTACTGTAACATTATCTCTGTCAAAAACTTTTTTGAGTTTATCCATTGTCTCAGTAGAAGGCTCTTTGTCTACATATATAATAGCATTATTGAGGTCTCCTCCCTTGATAAGTCCCCTGTCCAGAAGTACTTCTAATTCGTGTAAAAAGCTGAAAGTACGAGCACTAGCTATCTCCTCTTTGAATTCAGAGAGAGATTTCATATAGGCATTTTGGGTTCCTAATATCTTAGTTCCAAAATCCACCATTGTAGTTACTTGGTACTCTTCTGAAGGAATAATAGTAATTTCAGAACCTGTCTCCTCATTTCTATAAGAGATTACCTCCTGTACAATGTATTCCTTACGTTCTGCTTCTTGTTCCACAACTCCCACTTTCTCAATAGCTTCCACAAAAAACTTAGCCGATCCATCCATTATAGGAGGTTCAGGAGCATCTAATTCAATAGAAACATTATCCAAATTCATTCCCACTAATGCAGCAAGAATATGCTCACAGGTCTGTATTTTTACTCCTTTTTTCTCTAGGACAGTACCTCTCTCAGTACTTGTTACATAGTTCGCATCTGCTTCTATGACGGGGTTGCCCTCCAAATCCAATCGAACAAATACAAATCCTGTATTCTCATTGGCAGGTTTTAGAGTGAGGGTTACATTCCTTCCTGTATGGAGCCCTTTTCCTTGTAAGGTAATAGAGCCAGCTAATGTATGTTGTTTCACAAGATATATTTTTTAATTACGTAATTTTCTAATATTTATTAAAGTATTGTTTCTAAAATCGGTTTTTCAATAACTCTAAATATTTCCTGATTTATATTGGCTACTTTACAAATTTTCTTCTTTATACTATGGGGAAAACTTCCTGTTCTAAATAAGCAAATAATGTTTTCTATATAGATACGTTCAAAAAATAAGGAAAGCAAGCTTTTATCATCACTTTTTAGTCTAATATATTCATCAACCTCTTTACTTATAAGAGTAGGATATTCTTTTAGTTTGCCTTTTATGTAAGCAGAGCCTCTTTCTTGAGCAATCTACTCTATATCCTTTAGGCAACGTTTGTAAATAGTTAGATACTCTGCTACTGAATTGATATAATATATATTCTGGAAAATCATTGAGTAAATTTAAAGATTCCTTCAATAGCTCAATATTCATAATAGGTTAAGAATCAATCTTTTTTTCTAATTCATCGATTTTCTTGAACAATTCAGGAAGTTTCCTGAATACTACATAGGATTTGTTGTAATCCATATAAGTAAAGGCAGGTGAACCCTGAATTACTTCATTATCCTTAACATCTCTACCAATTCCTGATTGGGCTTGTATTTTTACATTATTACCTATAGTGAAGTGCCCTGCAATGCCAACCTGTCCTCCTATGCTACAATGTGCGCCAATCTTACTAGAACCTGCTACTCCTGCTTGAGAAGCTATTACTGTATTCTCTCCTATTTCCACATTGTGAGCTATTTGTACTAAGTTGTCTATTTTTACTCCCTTACGAATAAGGGTAGAACCCATTGTAGCACGATCAATTGTTGTGTTAGCCCCAATCTCCACATTATCCTCCAAAACAACATTCCCTATTTGAGGAATTTTCTTATAAGAACCATCTTCCTGAGGAGCAAAGCCAAAACCATCTGCCCCAATAACTACTCCCGAATGAAGAATACAATTAGCTCCTATGACAGAATCTGCACAAATAGTTACAGCGCTGAATATGATTGTATTATCTGCTATTGTTACGTGGTCTCCAATATTGGTATTAGAATATATTTTTACATTATTTCCTATTTTACAATGTGCTCCTATAGAGGTAAAAGCTCCTATATACACATTCTCCCCTACTGTAGCAGAAGGATCAATAAAAACTGGATTCTCAATCCCTACCTTAGTAGAGATTCTCATCTGATTATAAAATTCAAGCAATTGAGTAAAAGCAGAATAGGGATCAGGAACCTTAATAAGAGTTGATTTTATAGGTTGTTCAGGAATAAAATCATCTTTAACAATTACCACAGATGCCTCCGTAGTATATATATATGGTTTGTATTTTGGATTAGATAAGAAAGTTATAGAGCCCAAAGAGCCTTCTTCTATCTTAGAGAGCTTGAAGACTTCCTCTTCAGGATTCCCTACAAGAGTTCCATTCAATACTTGAGCAATCTGATTTGCTTTAATCTTATGTAACATAAAAAACTTAAGTTCTTGTAAAACAGATACATATCTGAAAAAGAGTGTGTTTTAATAAATCCTCCCCTTTTATGGCACAAAAATAAAAAATATAATTTACATAACATACATTTTTTATATAAATTTCTTCACATTTTTTTATTTTCTACAAAAAATAAGAAGTATAAATACATTTATCTTTTTAGAAATCAGAAGGATATAATAGATATTTCTTTCTTGTTTTTTTAAAGATTTCTAAAGCATCTTTCCAGCTAGTTTTTATTTCTTTTTCTGTCTTATGTTGCACAAGTTGTTCTTTTAGTTCTTTATTTCCTGCAAGTTTGTCAAATGAAGTATTGAAAAAATTCGTTTTCACTCCTTCTGTTTGCTGATAGGCTTTGAGCAACCAAGAAAGATTTAAAGAAGTTAAGGGAGGCGTACGACTTAAATCCTCTCCATAGCAAGTTTTTCCATTATATTTAGGATTCTTATCTCCTGAATTAGGCTTTGGTGTAAAGGTAAAAGCTGTCTTTTTTAGGTAAGGAGAACCATATATTTGAAACTGCCATTGGGTTCCTCTGCCCATACTTATATTTGTTCCTTCAAAAAAACATAGACTTGGATACAAATTTACTGCCGTTTCATTAGGCAAGTTAGGCGAAGGAGGGATAGGAAGTGGATAAATAACACTCCTATCATAATTTTTCAGTGGAACTATCTTTAAATTACATTGAATTCCATTTTTAAGCCATTTCTCTCCATTTATCATCTGTGCATACTCTGCAATTGTCATCCCATAGACTACAGGAACAGGGTGCATCCCTATGAAGCTCTTATATGGAGGTTCTAACACTGCTCCATCTATATAATATCCATTAGGATTAGGACGATCTAGAATTACCAAAGGAATATAGTTCTCTGCACAAGCCTCCATTACATAGTGTAAAGTAGAAATATAGGTATAGAATCGCACCCCAACATCTTGCAAATCAAAAAGCATTACTTCTATCCCTTTGAGTTGTTCCGAGGTTGGTTTTTTATTCTTTCCATAGAGAGATACAATAGGAAGCTTGGTTTTTGCATCTATTCCATCTTTAATAACTTCCCCTGCATCGGCTGTTCCACGAAATCCGTGTTCTGGAGCAAACACTTTGGTAACATTTACTTTCTTAGTCAAAAGAAAATCCACCAAATGCTCATTCTCTATTGTGGTTGTATTATCCTCATTATGAATTATTTTCTGAATAATCCCTGTATGATTCGTAACTACCCCTACCCTTTTTCCTGTAAGCATTGGCAGATACTGATAATATTGACTTGCTCCTGTTCCTACATATTCATATTTTTTGTAAGAAATATTTTGTGCAGAAATTTTCCCAAAAAGACTCAGGAATAATAAAAAAAGTGTAATTTTGCTCATTCTAAATTTGCGTTTCATTTTGAATTTTGAATTTTTCATTGCCAGTCGTATAGTACGAACTTCAGAGGGCAAAAATAGTATTTCTTCTCCAATTATCAAAATTGCCATTAGTGCCATTGCTCTTGGAATGGTGATGATCCTTATTGCTATAGCTACAGGAAAGGGACTTCAAGAACGTATTCGCCAGAAAATAGCTTCTCTCAATGGACATATCCAGATTTTCAATTATGACACCAATCACTCTGAAGTCTCTATAGTCCCTATTTCTACTGAAGAAGATTTCTATACTCAGCCTGATTTTTTTAACCAAGGAGAAAATAGAGTTATACATATCCAGTCTGTGATTACCAAAGGTGGAATTATTCGTACTGAAAAGACTTTTGAGGGAATTATAGCAAAAGGAATTGGGATGGATTATGATTGGAAATATATGAAATCATATCTTAAAGAAGGAAAAATTCCTAACTATTCTACTGATACGCTTAGTAATGAGGTACTTATCTCAGAATATATAGCAAACCGATTAGAACTCTCTGTGGGAGATACTTGTAATACTTTGTTTCTCCGAGAGGATAATATAAGTATTCCCAACCAAAGGAACTTTACCATTTGTGGTATCTATTCATCTGGTTTTCAGCAATTTGATGCTTCTTATATACTTGTAGATATCCGACAATTACAAAAAATCAACAAATGGAAAGCCAACCAAACAGGCTTTTTTGAAGTATTTATCAAAGATTTTGACCAGATGAACTCCATTGGGGAATACATATATAACCATATCCCTCCTGAATATGATTCACAAACAATTGCCCAGAAATACCCCACCATTTTCGACTGGTTTCACACTTTTGACCTTAACATTATTATAATTATTAGTATTATGGTTATTGTAGGAGGGGTCAATATGATTACAGCCATCCTTGTACTTATATTAGAAAGAACTCCTATGATAGGAATGCTTAAGGCTCTTGGAGCAAGTAACTGGACAATTCGTAAAATATTCCTCTACAATGCAGTTTATCTTATTGGGTTAGGACTTTTATGGGGCAACCTCATAGGAATCAGCCTATTACTGATACAATATTTCTTTTCTCCCTTAAAGCTAGATCCTTCTATATATTACGTTTCGGAAGTACCCATTTACCTACATCTAGGATATATTATTATAGTTAATATAGGAATTCTCATTACTTGCTTACTAATGCTTCTTGTCCCCTCTTATATAGTAAGCAGAATCTCTCCTATCAAAGCTATAAAATTTGAATAAGATTCTAAGATTCTATATAAACCCTTTTTATCCTACGAGAAAGGGAAGTAATAAGTTCATAGGAGATGGTTTGAGCGGCTTCTGCTAGGACTTCACTTGTATGGCGTTCATCAAAAATAACCACTTCATCACCTTCCTGACAGGAAATTTCAGTAACATCTACCATTATCATATCCATACATACATTTCCCACAATAGGGCATTTCTTATCCTTTATATATACAAAACCAACTTCTTTCCCATAAATACGATTAAGCCCATCAGCGTGACCTACTGAAATCGTAGCTATACACATAGGCTTCTGTGCTTGAAATCCAAAATTATAGCCTACATAATCCCCTGCCTGAATATTATGTAATTGTGAAATGATACTCTTAAGTATAGTAATAGGCTTAAAATCTTTCTGTAGAGAAGTGTCATTTGCAAACCCATACATTCCGATTCCACTTCTTACCATATCAAAATGAGCCTCTGGGTAGTTGAGTATTCCTGAGGTATTACAATTGTGGTAGATAATCTTATGTGAGAAATGTTGCTCAAGTTTTTTCTGAAATTCTTTAAAAATAGTAATCTGCTTCTCCATAAAAGGACGAGCTTCCAAATCTTCAGAGGCTAGTAAGTGAGAGAAAGCTGTTTTCACTTTTATAGAAGATTCTCCCTCAAGAAGCTGGCATATTTCTTCTATTTCTTCTACTGAAAATCCTAATCGGTTCATTCCTGAATTACATTTGAGATGGAATGGATATTCTTGTAGGTTATTCTCTTTCGCAAAATCCAAAAAATGGGTAATCAGCCTTTTAGAATACAAAGTAGGCTCTAATTGATAGGTAAGTATCTCTTGGAAATCTATCAGTTGAGGATGAAATATTAGGATTGGAGTTACTATTCCTGCCTTTCGCAACTCAATTCCTTCACTAGTAAAAGCTACTGCAAAATAATCTACCAAATGTTTTTTTTCTAAGTATTGGGCAATAGCAACAGAATTATTTCCATATGAATTTGCCTTAACAACCGCCAAAAAACGAGTTCCTTCCTTGAGATATTTCTTTAAATGGCGCACATTATGTTCAAGATTATCCAAACGGATTTCCAAAGTAGTTTCTTGTACTGACATTATTTATTGCTTTTTATTTTCATATATGAATACAGAAGATAGCCCAAAATAACTAACACTACAAAAGGCAAGAGGCTTCCTATAAGAACTCCCATTGCATAACTATTATCAGGAGCATTAGCTATTTTTTCTTGTATTTCAGATATATTTTGTTGTAATGGTATCATTTATTTTTCTTTGCTATTTTATTTTTAGTAAAATCAGATAAAGCTAATTTTCCAGAAATAGAAGCATTTTCAAAGAGTAGATTTTCCCAAGAAGGAGTACTTTTCCAAAGGATTTTCTTGATTTCCACAAGAGATTCTATAGGATATGAACTCAATTTTCTTAAAAAATAGTCTATTTCCTTATCCATATCAGAAATATTCTCAAAAACTCTCGCAAAAAGCCCTTTTTTTTCTGCCCAATAAGCATTTTTCCATTGTTCTGGATCGAAAGATAATTCAGAAAGAGCTGCAGTTCCCATTTTTCTCTCAATTACTGGAGCTATTACAAAAGGTCCTATTCCAATACTTAGTTCTGGTAATCGAATACTAGCTTGTTCTGTAGCAAATACATAATCACAACACGCCAAAATACCAACTCCTCCTCCGACTGCTTTCCCTTGAGCTCTTCCTATAATAGGTTTTGCACATTGGCGAATAGCATTGAGTACAAGAGCAAATCCACTAAAAAATTCCTTACCTTTTTCTAATGAATCAACCTGAGAAAGCTCATCAAAAAAAGCTCCCGCACAGAAAGTTTTTTCTCCAGCACTCCTAAGGAGAACTACCTTTACGGTATCATCTACTGAGAGCTTATTCAATTCCTCAGAGAGACGATAAAGAAAATCTAAAGGGAGACAATTGGCTTGTGAATGTGAGAATTCTAGTGTTGCAATACCATTTTCAGTTGTAGAATATACGTAATCCATCTTATTTTCTATAATTCATTCTTTATATCCATCAGCATTTGCTTCACTTGCTGAAGTTTATCAATAATTTCTATTGTTGAAAGTATTTTTTTTGGTTTTTCTTTTATTTTGGCTTTTGCGCCCTCCAATGTATATCCCTGTTCCTCAACTAAGTGATATATTAAGCGAAAAATTTCTATATCCTTTTCAGAATATCTCCGAGTTCCTTTCTGGCTTTTCTTAGGAGATAATATATCAAATTCTTTTTCCCAGAATCTTATTTTAGAAGGATTTACATTGAAAGATTTTGCTAGTTCTCCTATAGAATAATAGCGTTTTTTGTAAGGCACTTCCATCAGTCTAATGATTGATTTCCTTGAGAAGATTGTTTCAACATCTCAGCATATTCTTCTGAAGAAAGGCTTCCATAGTAGAAATTAATAGGATTAAGGTGTTCGCCATTTTTCTTAACCTCATAGTGCAAATGAGGTGCCTCTGAGCGTCCTGTACTTCCTACATATCCTATAACATCTCCTCTTTTTACTTTCTGACCTGGGCGCACATTATACTGACTCAGATGCGCATAAATAGTCTCATATCCATAACCGTGATCTACACGAATATGCTCCCCATAGCCTGAAGAATTACTATCAGCACGAGAAACCACCCCATCACCTGTAGCATATACAGGAGTACCTGAGGGAGCAGAGAAATCCATTCCATAATGGAATTTTTTCACTTTTGTAAAAGGGTCTGTACGGAAACCATAGCCCGATGCCATTCTCTTAAGATCCTTATTTTGTACAGGCTGAATAGCAGGAAGAGACTGCAATAATTTCTCTTTTTCCTTAGCCAAAGAAGCTATATCATCTAAAGATTGTGACTGAACAGCCAATTGCTTTTGCAAAGATTCCAAGTGCTTGGTCATATCAATAAGCAATTCAGAATTCGTGAATTTCTCCAGATATTCATAACGATTTACACCTCCAAATCCACTTTTCCGTTGCTCATTGGGAATAGGAGACATTTCGAAATAAGTTCTGTATAGGTTATTATCTCTATCTGCTATATTGTCAAGAACTGTTTCCATCTGCTTCATTTTTTTATTCAAAATGGCATACTGAGTCTCATATTCCTTAAGTTCTCTCCTCATTGATAATTCTTTTGGAGTCTGCATTATATTTACATTATAGAGAATAAGGATAATCAATAAAGCGAAAAGAAAGGAAGATAGAAAGAAAAATAGCAAATATTTAAGCCTTCTTTTATGATTGTTTATTTGCTTAAAAGAAAGGGTTTCTGGATCGTAATAATATTTTATTTTTGCCATATTTAGTTGTTCTATGTATCATCAGGTACGGTGCAAAATTACAATTTTTCAACAGAAATAAAAAATATTTTAAGATTTTTAGCAGGGAATATATTTTGATAATTAAAAAATCTCCTTACAAAATATGTATTTTTTACAATATATTTTAGTACATTTGCGCTTTATTTATTTCTGGTATGAAAATTTTTTCTTATAATGTCAATGGTATCCGTGCGGCTATGAACAAGGGATTTGTAGAATGGCTAAGTGCAGCCAATCCTGATGTTATCTGCTTGCAAGAAATAAAAGCTCTTGAAAGTCAGATAGATAAAGAATCCCTCAAGGCAATTGGTTATCATTATCTTTACTTTCATTCTGCTGAAAAAAAGGGCTATAGTGGTGTAGCCATCCTCTCCAAAACGGAACCTAACCATATAGAAATCGGTTCAGGTATTGATTATATGGATAAGGAAGGGCGTATTCTTCGTGCGGATTATGGAGACATTTCTATTATGAGCCTTTATCTGCCTTCTGGAACTAATACGAATCGCCTTGATCACAAGTTACAATTTATGGCTGATTTTCAGGATTATATCAATCAGTTAAAGAAAACACATCCTAACCTTATTATCTGTGGAGACTACAATATTTGTCACGAAGCTATTGATATTCACGATCCTGTACGCAATGCGAATGTCTCTGGTTTTCTTCCTGTGGAACGCAAATGGTTAGATGATTTCCTAAAGAATGGCTTTATAGATAGCTTTCGTTTTTTGAACAAAGAACCTCATAATTATTCTTGGTGGAGCTATCGTGCCAATGCTAGAGCCAATAACAAAGGCTGGCGTATTGATTATTGCCTAGTGGCTCAACCTTTAGAAAATCGTATCCAAAGAGCTACAATACTCCCTGAAGCCAAGCATAGTGATCATTGCCCTATTTTTGTAGAAATCAGTTAGATGAAAAATACTTCAACCAATCACTTATTAGTTATTCGCCTCTCTGCAATGGGAGATGTTGCTATTAGTATTCCTGTACTGACCGCTCTTACTGAGCAATATCCTGAGCTAAAACTCACTATAGTTACTCGTCCTCTTTTTGCTCCAATGTTCACCCATCTACCTAATTGTCAGGTATTTCCTTTGGATCTGAAGAAAAAACATAAAGGTATCATAGGACTTTACAGGCTATTCAAGGAACTGAAAAAAAATAGTCCTACAGGCATTGCTGATTTACATAATGTATTGAGAACAAACATATTAAAATTATTTTTTTCTTTTTCGTCAGTTCCTTTTAAGCAAATCAATAAAGGGAGAAGTGAGAAAAAAGCCCTTACTCGAGCCAAAAATAAGATTTTTGTTCCTTTATTACCTAGCTATATACGCTATGCAAAAGTATTTGAATCCTTAGGATTTCCGATTACTTTAGAAAAAAATTACTTTGCTCCCTCTCCCCCCCTTTCTCAGAAGATACAAGATATGCTTTCAAAGTATAAAAATATTGGGATAGCTCCTTTTGCCTCTCATAAGGGAAAAGAATACCCTTTTGAGCAGATGAAAAAAGTTATTCTATCTATCTCTGAAAAATATCCTACTTTCAATATCTTTATCTTTGGAGGAGGAAACCGAGAGAAAGAGTTAGTACAATCACTTCCTTCGCTTAAGAATGTGAAGAATATGATAGGTATTCTTTCCTTTGCAGAGGAACTTTCTCTGATTGCCCACTTACAACTAATGGTTGCTATGGATAGCGGAAATGCTCACCTAGCAGCTATGTATGGTGTTCCTACAATTACTCTGTGGGGAGTAACTCATCCTTTTGCAGGTTTTTATCCTTATGGGCAAGACTCATCAAATGCCCTATTAGCTGATAGAACTATTTTCCCACTAATTCCTACTTCCGTATTTGGCAATAAATATCCTGAAGGCTATGAAAAATCTATAACAACGATTTCTTTACAAGATATTTTAAATAAAATAGATTCTTTTTTAGAAAAATAAACTACTCTTATTCCCATTCTTTTTTATAACTTTGCAAAAAATCTAATTCGTATTTATGATACACTTTTTTTATGAACTTTCTTTTGAATTACCTAATGAAGAAAGTGATTTTAGGCGTTGGGTGCAACTTATCATTGCTTCTGAACGAAAAAAGGAAGGAGATATTAACTATATTTTCTGTAATGATGAGTATTTACACAAAATTAACGTAGATTATCTACAACACGATACTCTTACAGATATTATTACTTTTGATTATGGAAAGGATAATTTGCTCTCTAGTGATATTTATATCTCTGTGGAGCGCGTAGAGGAAAATGCCAAAGAATATAATATTGATTTCTCTACAGAACTTCTCAGGGTAATGGCACACGGAATCTTACACTTATGTGGTTACAAAGATAAGACACCTGAACAATCACAAGAAATGAGACAAAAGGAAGAAGAGAAAATGGCTCTTTTTCTTAGATAACAAAGAGGCTACCTTTGGAGTAGCCTCTTTTTCTTTAATCTCTATTGAATGAACTAATCTTTCATTCTTTCTACATAGGTACCTTTTTCAGTTTCTACTTTTATGCGGTCTCCTTCATTAATAAAAAGAGGAACATTCACAATAGCTCCTGTTTCCACTGTTGCTGGCTTGGTAGCATTGGTTGCTGTATTTCCCTTTACCCCTGGTTCTACGTGAGTTACTGTAAGGATCACATTTGCAGGCATTTCCACAGAAAGAGGAGTCTCATCTTCAGCATTGAAGATAATCATTACCACTTCTCCTTCTTTAAGCAAATCAGGATAATCAAGCATATCCTGACGAATATGAACCTGATTAAAGTCCTCTGTATTCATAAATACAAGCTCATCTCCTTCAGGATAAAGATATTGGAACGAACGAGTTTCTACACGCACATCGTCTATCTTATGCCCAGCAGAAAAAGTGTTATCAATTGTTTTTCCTGTAGTAACACTTTTGAGCTTAGTTCTCACAAAAGCAGGCCCTTTTCCGGGTTTTACGTGTAGGAATTCGATTATTTTGTAAATGTCGTGATTAAATCGGATACATAATCCTTTTTTGATATCAGCTGTACTTGCCATTAATTTATATTTGTTAATTTATTTTATTTAAGACTTCCTACCATATCCTCTGGTCTTACCCAAGCATCGAATTCTTCAGGTGTTACATATCCCAATCGAATAGCTTCTTCACGGAGAGTAGTACCATTTTTGTGTGCCGTATTAGCTATTTCAGCAGCTTTATAATAACCTATCTTAGTATTAAGAGCTGTTACGAGCATAAGGCTATTATTAAGTAATTCCTTAATACGTGTATGATTAGGCTCTATTCCCGCAACACAATGTTCTTCAAAACTTACACAAGCATCACCTATAAGCCGTGCTGATTGCAAGAAATTAGCACAAATAACAGGCTTGAATACATTCAGTTCATAGTGACCTTGAGTGGCTCCCACACTAATGGCTACATCATTACCCATTACTTGAGCAGCTACCATAGTTACTGCTTCACACTGAGTAGGATTCACTTTCCCCGGCATTATAGAACTTCCAGGTTCATTGGCCGGAATAAGTATTTCTCCAATTCCACTTCGAGGACCTGATGCCATTAAGCGAATATCATTAGCTATTTTATTCAAAGCAACAGCAATTTGCTTCAATGCTCCGTGTGATTCTACCATAGCATCGTGAGAAGCAAGTGCTTCAAACTTATTCTGAGCAGTTACAAAAGGAAGCCCTGTAAACTGAGCTATATACTTAGCTACTAATACATCATAACCTTTAGGTGTATTAATTCCAGTACCTACAGCAGTTCCTCCTAATGCCAATTCACTAAGATGATCAAGGGTATTCTTTAATGCTTTTATACCGTGCTCTAACTGAGAAACATAGCCAGAAAATTCCTGTCCTAAAGTAAGAGGTGTAGCATCCATTAGGTGTGTACGTCCTATTTTTACAACTTCCTTAAAAGCTTCTGCTTTTTTCTGTAATGTTGTCTTTAGCTTCTCAAGACCTGGTATTGTATTTTCTACTACCAATTTATAAGCCGCAATATGCATTCCTGTAGGAAAAGTATCATTGGAGGATTGAGATTTATTCACATCATCATTAGGAAGAAGGACTTTCTCCCCCTCTCCTATTTTTCTTCCAGCTAACTGCTGAGCACGATTGGCAATGACCTCATTCACATTCATATTGGATTGTGTCCCTGAACCTGTCTGCCAGATTACTAATGGAAACTGGTCATCGAGTTTTCCTTCTAGAATTTCATCACATACTTTAGCAATAAGATCTCTTTTTTCCTGCGGTAATACACCTAACTCACAATTAGCATAGGCTGCTGCTTTTTTCAAATAGGCAAAGCCATAAATTACCTCTTTAGGCATAGAAGCCGGAACTCCTATCTTAAAGTTATTACGAGAACGCTCTGTCTGAGCTCCCCATAGCTTCTCAGCAGGGACTCTTACTTCCCCCATTGTGTCTTTTTCTATACGGTATTCCATAGTATGAAAATATTTAATATCCTCTTATCTTAAGTGATTTAAAGATATTTGTTTTTGATGAGACAAAGTTATATATTTTTTGTAAAACCACCAAATTTTTTTCTCAATAGAATCAAATTTTCAAAAAGATAGTCCTTAAATAAAATATTTGGAAATCTATTACATACTAAGTGCTGGAAAATAATAATTAGGCTGTGCGATACTCTTGATATAAGATACAGGACCTAATATCACTGTTGGTGTTTTCCAGAGATAAAGTCCTTGTGAGCTTAAAGCAATAAAGTTTGTTAATCGCTCACGTGCTAACTCCAAGAGGTCCTCATTGGCAGGGTCGAGATAGAATTCATCAACATCCGGATATTCTTCTATAAAAGAAAGATAAATCTTCTTATCTCTAATCTCATAATTAATTTTGTAAGCAAAATAAGCCTGATTAGTTCCTCCACCAGGAAGGAGATACCCTATACGCAAAAGAGGTCCGTCACCATCTGTATTAAAGAGTAATTCATAAGTAAGGAACTTTCTTTGGTCATCTATTCTAAAGAAATCCCTGAAGAAATCTGGACTCATATAAGGAGAGTTCTTGAAGTCTTCTCCTCCAAAAAGGATAAAGACATTTTCTCCATTGGTAATTCTATTGCCTTGTGATTCAAATTCGAGTGTAGGATCAGAAAAATGCTTCAACTCAATAGTAACATCACCATTAGTAGCCGTATAGTTCTGCGGAGATGTCCCAGGAACAGCTGTAATTTTGGAAAAATTCTTCCCCCCTATTTGCAAAGCTGGCTCAAAAGCAAATCCATCAGCTGTAGGAATAAGACCTGCTTTGCTTACTTTTTCCTCATTCTGCATAGAAACAAAAGAAAAAAGACGAAGTCTAGGCTTTACAAAATAGTCCTCTGTTCCCTCAGAAGAGGTTACTTTTAAATAATAAGTATGGTCTATAGCATTAAGTGATGTATTAAGGTTTTGTATATTACCCCATTCACTGGCTGTAGCTGGCTCAAGATATACAAATTGCTGAGTATTTTTGCGTTGGGTTCTGAACTTAAGTTTGTCCCCTTCCCTCCCCATATAAGCAAATTGGAATTCTCCTTCAAGCCCACTATATAACCTTTCCTCTGCAATAGGTTCGAGTAGGTTGTGGATATAGTTCTTAGTAGTGAATACCAATAAAGGACCTTGTGATTCTTGTATTTGGTAACTACTTTCTTGAGGTGTAGCTGCATTAGGGTAATCAGAGACCATA
This sequence comes from uncultured Capnocytophaga sp., assembly GCF_963525585.1. Classification (NCBI taxonomy): domain Bacteria; kingdom Pseudomonadati; phylum Bacteroidota; class Flavobacteriia; order Flavobacteriales; family Flavobacteriaceae; genus Capnocytophaga; species uncultured Capnocytophaga sp. Next base: position 16,393 of record NZ_CAURLX010000002.1, read on the forward strand.
GTTACACGTCCTTGGGTGGTGAATTTCATTAAGAATGTAAAGCCACCATAAGAATTTTTTTTAGGAAAATAACTCATTTTCCAGCCGTTGGGAGCTTGGGAGAGAGTATTTTTCAGTTGCTCATTAGCTTCAGCTATACGCTGGGAAGCATTTTTCCCAAGAAGTAAGTCTGGTTCGTTCTTCTGACAAGCAGATAGAGTTACCAGAGCAAATAAAAATAATATTTTCTTCATCTTAGTATCATTTTTAGGGTTACAAATAATATTGCATTCTTTCTCGAGCGACACGTTGTAGCTGATAAAAATCAATATTCCATTCAGTTCTAAAGTATTCTACAATAAAGTCTTCTTTTTTCTTAATTGCCGTTTTCCCTGTCTCGGATAAGGCAGCTATAGCGGTATCCCATTCTGTTTTGGACTTAAGAAGCATATTCGATGTCATCTCTGCAAAATCTTCAAAAGGATTAGCCATAGAGTATGGAGTAATAAATCCCAAAGCATTAGCTTGTTCTTTGGTGAAATTATTATATGTATTGGTGTAACCTGAAGGGGTTATTTTTCCAAAATTAGGGGAAAATGGCTTCCTCTGGTTTATGATATGGCAATACTCGTGCTGAATGGTATGGATAATATGCTTTATATTTTCAGCATCAGGCTGATTAGGATCGAAAAAATCTACACGAGCAAGAGTGATTTTAGTACCATTATCAGCCAAACCAAGTGTTTCTTCGTGGGTAAGAGGGTCTAAGCTCCTTCCTCCAATAAGAGCTATCTGGCGGGGAGCCACTTGGGAAACAAAGCTAGTCCCTGCTACCTGCTCATAACTCTCAATCCATACACGTCTAATCATTTGTAGAAAAGGCTGAACTTTACTCTCTGTAGGAGGATATAGGTATCGTCCCATATCATAGTTAGCATCTACATATTTGTAATTGACATCTATATTATAAGGAGTAATGAATTGACTGCGAATATAATCGTCCAGAGATGTCCTAGGGTCTGTATCATCCTGTATGACACTTTCCTGATCAAGACTATTTTCCCTATTACAACCCATTAAGGCAGGAATAAGAGATATAAATATATAAACTATTTTCTTCATTGTAATAATATTTTAAGGATTAACGAGGATTAGGAGTTATACCAAATTCCAATGCACTGAGAGGAATCTGAAGTTCTCTTCGTGGATCATTTTTAGGCAACTCTATATTATTATCTCCATCTTTATGAACGACTTTCATTCCTAAACGTTTATTATCAAACCAGCGCAAGCCTTCTTGAACAAATTCTACACGACGAATATCCACCACTGCTTGTAACCATTCTCTTTGTCGAGTAGTGAGAGAGTAAGAAGGGTCAAAATCAGTACCTCTATTATGGTAACGCCTATCCAAGGCAGCCTCTGTAAGATAACGCTCGAACGTTAAGCGAGGAAAAGGATTTTCCTGATTAGGCCTACTACTATTATGAGTCTTAGGAATAAGATAAGTATATAGGTCTTGCCTGAACTGATCAAGATTATTAGTCATCAAATAAGCTTCCAATCGGTTGAGATACACTTCATCATAGGAAAACAAAGTTGCTGAACTATAGTAAATACGGGTACCTGCACTACGATTGATGAACTTATCATAGAACTTAAACTTAGGATATACAAGATTTCCTCGACCGTCATCCAAGGGTGAATTAGCACTTGCCCAACTGATATTAGAAAAATTCAATGGGTGAGTATTACGAGGAGATATAATCTCTCCAAACTTATTCATCGTAAGGCTATACTTATGACCCTGAAAGTAGTAGCCAAGGGTAGAACGAGCGCTTGCAACCAAGATATTAGCAGGATTAGAAGGACTAGCATAATCTACACTCCTTTCATCAAGAGTCAAAGCATTATTTGCTTTTATATTACGAAGTTTGGTTATTGGGCGACTTCCTAAGATGGCATTAGAATGTTCAATTACCTTATCCCATTCAGCTTTCATAAGATAGAAACGGCTAGCAAAAGCGTGCGCTGCCTGAGTAGTAAAATGAAAACGAGGTTGCTTGTATTTACTATCATCAAGCAGAGGAAGTCCCTCTGTGAGGTCTTTCTCTATAGCTTGGTAATAATCTTTCAGGGAAATACGGGTATACTTCCTAAATACTTCTTTTTCAGGAGTAGTTACATAGGAAAGCCCTAAGTCAGTTGCTGCAGTAGTAGGGTTATAAGGCTTACACCAGAGATAAGCCAACATAAAATGTGCATATGCCCGTGCCACCAAGGCTTCTCCCTTGAGATAGTTATACTTAGAGGAGTTTGGCAAAGCCTCATAGTATTCTAATGCGTGATTAGCTACAGCAATAGCTGCATAACAGGATGTCCAATAATCGGTAGGGGTATTATCCTCTCCATCAATTTCATTATTATCTCTCCAAAAATACATATCTGCATTAAGTGCTGATACATTAAGGTAAGAAGTTTTTTCACTTACATTATCACTCATAATCTCAGCAATATACATATAATATCTGTTAGGATAAGCAGAGACCAAGAATTCCTGAATTTCCTCTGGAGTGTCAATTTCAGTACGGCTATCGGGTAGCTCATCCAATATCTTATTACAAGCACTTAACGTAAAGAGAAAACTTAAGGCTATGAAGTATATATATTTATTTTTTCTCATAAGAGTATATTTTTTATATTCCAAAATTAATTGTAAAGGTATACTGAGGGGTAATTGGGTAAGAAACTCCTCCTGATCGGAAGAACTCAGGATCTTGCCCATTCAAGTCCTTATGTGCATAGATAAGGAAAGGATTACTTGCCTGTAGGCGCAGTGTCAAGTTACTCAATTTCAAGCTTTCCAGTACTTCTTTAGGGAAAGTATAGGAAAGGGAAATACTCTTCATACGAACAAAAGAACCATCTACAACACGTTGAGTAGAGTTATTGTATGCGCTATAAGCTCTTGAAATAAGTGCTTTGTTTGTTTCATTAAGCGTACGAGTAGAAACAATACCAGGTATATTGGTAGTAGCCTCGTCCCCAGGAGCCATCCAACGATTTTTGAATTCCTTCGGAAATACACTTAAGTCACTATATCCTGTAGCACTATAGCGAGGAGCCTTACGTATTTTATTACCTGCTTGCATTGTAATCAAAAAGCTCAGTTCCCAATTCTTATAGCGAAAAGTATTGCTAAGTCCTCCTGTAATATTAGGATCCACAGCACCTTCTTTTTTCAGATAAGAGAGAATATTGTCTCGGTCTTGAAAATCAATATCCTGATAGTTAGTACTTCCATTCTTAAGGTTGAACATAGGCATTCCCTGATTATTAAGCCCTATGAAATCATAAGAATAAAGTGTGTTACGAGCTCCTCCCAATACGTTACCTCCTGTCTCACGTACAAGGCTAAAAACACTTGCTAGAGAATTTGCCAAAGCTGTAATCTCCTGATTGAAATAAGCAAAGTTCACGCTGGTATTCCAAGAAAAATCGTCAGTTTTGAAATTACGTGTATCCACGACTAATTCAAATCCTCTGGTAACCATAGAGGCATCATTAGCATATTTGTAGATTTCTCCTCCCATACCTGAAGTACGTACAATATCCATAAGATCCTTTGAGTTCTTTTGGTAAAGGTCAAGAGAAAGATTTATCTTATTTCCAAACAAACCTATATCAGTACCAAAGTTTGTCTCATATACTTTCTCCCAAGTAAGATTTGAATTCTGTAAAGATATGATACGGATAAGTGATTCATCATAAGAGGAACGATAGCGATTAGTTATATCACTAGTAAAGATAGGTAAGGCATTTCCTGCATTTGCCAATCCAGCTATAAGCCCATAACTAAGGCGGAAAGAGAGATTGGAAAGAGTGTGCTTTCCTTCTAGATAACGTTCGTTAGAAGCATTCCAGCGACCACTGATATTCCAGGTAGGCAACCAACGTGCAGAGCGACTTCTTCCGAGCTGGTTAGTACCCTCATAGTTAAGTGTTCCTGCCAAGATATATCGGTTGCGGTAACCATAGGAAGCCTGAGAGAAGAAAGCTACCCCACGCTCACGGCTAAAAGATTTATCAAAATATTGAGAATTATCTCCTATAACCTTCTGTAGCATAAGTGGTTCTGTAAAAACTACTCCTCCTCGGTTGAACTGATATCCATAACCTTCAAAGTATTGATTATCTCTATTTGTATAACGGAACTCCTGCCCAAGAAAGAACTTAAGAGCGTGTAACTCTCTCATTTCCTCATCCTTAAGCGTTTTGTTATACTCAAAAGCATTACGAAGATAATAGCTCTGTAGATCATTCTCATCAAGCTTATAGATTCCTCCATTAGGAAGAACTACCTGAGGAAGCTGAGAAGGGTTATTAGGATCCTTATACAGGAAAGGATTTCTTTCTCCTATAATCATATTATCATTCGCACGGTACGCTCCTACTACATTTGACTGTTCAGTAATAGAGTGCTCATTGGTACTTTTAACATAACGTACAGATCCTAAGAATTTATACTTAAATTCAGGTGTAAACTTCACCTCCAAATCACCTTGGAGCTTATACTCCATCACCTTAAGGTCTATATAATTATTTTTAAGCTCTTTAAGTATATTCATAGGTGCATAATTCATACGATAATAATCGTAATCACCATTATCATCATAAGGGCGCAGCGCTCTTGAAGTATTAAGAGCATAACTAAAAGGATTGATATCAAAATTACGATTATACTCCCCTGTTACAACATTTCCTGAACGAGAGAAGGTACCTGGTGCTTTTTGATTACGTATAGAACCTTGAGCCAATACACCTATCTTTACTTTAGAAGATAAGTTATAACTTGTTTTGATATTTCCTGTTATTCTATGTAGCTTATCAGCTATACTCCAACCTGGATCAACAAAGAAACCTAAAGAACTATATATAGTAGCATTCTCACTACCTCCACTGAGGCTAAGAGTATGATTCTGAGTAAGAGAAGGGCGGAAAAGGGTTTTGAACCAGTCTGTATTAGCATACTCATATTTGCGTAAGAACGCATTTCGAGCTTCAGGACTATTTTCAAGTAGAAAACGGCCCGTAGCAGGATTATATGTGTCAATATTACGATACATAATATGATAAGGTCCCCCTTGATCCGCAGCAGCATAGGTAGCTCCTGATAGGAATCCCTTTTGTTCCAATTCTCGATAGACACTCATTGTTTCCTGTGAGTTCATAATATCAAATTGGCTGTAATTAGGAATCATACGTACAGACTCCTCAAGCTGGTAGTTGAGCTGAGTTTTGATATTTTTCTTACCACTCTTAGTTGTAATAATTACTGCTCCATTAAGCGCACGTGCTCCATAAAGCGAGAGAGCCGAGGCATCTTTAAGAATCTCTATACTTTCAATATCATTAGCATTAAGCCCTGATATAGCTGAGCTTATCAGCGTAGCAGAGTCTCCTGAAGCCAATTGCTCAAAACTGAGATTCACCACTTCCTCCTGTACAGCTCCATCTACCACCCATAACGGTTTGGTATCTCCAAAGATAGAAGATCCTCCACGTATAGTAATTTTAGGTGATGTACCAAAAGTACCTGAAAGATTCTGTACATTGACTCCCGCAGAGCGACCCTCTAACATACGAGCCACATCCACAACCCCATCCTGCTTAATATCATCAATCTTGAGTGTCTGAGAGTTACCTGTAAAAAGTTTTTTGTTAATCTCCTGATAACCTGTAAAAACAAGCCCTGTAAGCTCAGTAACATCTTCCTTAAGGGTTATATTAATCTCCCGATTAAGACCCACCTTACGTTCTGTAGGCTTACTCCCAACCATTGAGAAAACAAGGACAGCTTTTTCATCAGGCACCTTAATAGAATACTTTCCATTTATATCGGTATCTACTCCTCGCTGAGTCCCTTTTACCAATACTGAGACACCAAGAAGAGGCTGTCCCGCCTCATCCTTCACTACACCTGTCACAGTATGTTCCTGCCCATACAGTCCTGTTATACACAGGAACCCTAACAGGAGATACAAGCACTTTTCTTTCATATCTTTATATATTAATTCAATTAGTTATGCAAAAATACAAAAAAAATAATAATTAAAAGCATTTTTTCTCTATTTTTTTTAACTTTAAAATAAATATTTAAATAAATATGTAATTTAGACACTACAAAACACTATGAAATATACTGTTTTTCAACGAAATACAAAAATATTTAACCATTAACTTTTATTATAAACAATATTAAAGTAAATAATTTATAACAATGAATTTTTGTTAATAATTAATTAATTACATTAAAGAAACATCTATTTATATATTTATTGATTATAAAAAGAGTTATTAAGGAGAAAAATAGTATCTTTGTACCCAAAATTATAGTAATGAAATTCTTTATTGACACCGCTAACCTAGCACAGATTCAAGAAGCCGAACATCTAGGCGTATTAGATGGAGTAACTACGAATCCTTCCTTAATGGCAAAAGAAGGTATTCGAGGGGAAGAAAATATCCTAGAACACTATAGAAAAATATGTGAAATAGTTCCAGGGGATATTTCGGCAGAAGTAATAGCTACTGATTATGAAGGAATGATCCTTGAAGGTGAAAAACTAGCCTCTCTTTCCCCCCAAATTGTTGTGAAAATCCCTATGATAAAGGATGGTATCCGTGCCATTCGTTACTTTTCAGAAAAAGGGATTCGTACAAATTGTACGCTTGTATTCTCGGCAGGACAAGCTCTTTTGGCTGCCAAAGCGGGTGCTACCTATGTTTCTCCTTTTATAGGAAGGCTAGATGATATTTCTAATGATGGGCTTGGACTTATCGCGGATATTCGCCTTATCTATGATAATTATGGCTATAATACCCAGATACTTGCAGCTTCTGTTCGGCATACAATGCACATTATTGACTGCGCTAAAATAGGAGCAGATGTTATCACCGCTCCACTTTCTGCTATCTTAGGTCTCTTGAAGCATCCTCTTACGGATAGTGGCTTGGAGAAATTCCTCTCTGATGCCAAAGGATAAAAAAAGGGCTGTACTTATTCTAAGTACAGCCTCTCTTTATTGTTTTTAATTAGTTTACAGCATTAGAAAGTTCTGCTCCTGCTTTGAATTTTACTACTTTTTTAGCAGCAATTTTAATAGTTTCTCCTGTTTTAGGATTTCTTCCTTCTCTTGCAGGTTTTTCAGATACTGACCAAGAGCCAAAGCCTACTAAGGAAATTTTATCTCCTTTTTTCAAGGTCTTCTCTATGCTAGCCAAGAAAGCTTCTAAAGCTTTTTTTGCATCGGCTTTAGAAAGTCCAGCCTCTTCTGCAATAGCGTCTATAAGTTCTGTTTTGTTCATAAAAAATAAAATTAAATACTTAATTCGTTAAATACAGTACAAAAGTAGTATTTTTATTGAGATAAAGTGCATTATTGATCAAAAAATATTCTAAAACAAGCAACTTTATTATTTTATTAGCATTTAGTTTGTTTTATTTTACAAAAATATAGCTCTATTATAGGAAAATATCTTCATCTCCGAAATGAAAACCATTTAATAGTTCCTTGGCTGTCATACGCTTTTTTGAAGGAAGTTGAAGCTCTTCTATCTGCAAAAATCCGCCTTGAACAGCTACCTTTATAGATTTATTGTCTGCTTGAATACTCCCTATCGAAAGTTCGTGAGCTACCTCTATAGGACTTGCTACATATATCTTAACAGGAATTTCTTCTCCTTGATGGTGTAATATTGTCCAAGCAGTAGGATAAGGAGCCATTCCTCGAATAAAGCAATCTATAGAATTCAACGAAGCTCTCCAATTAATACGAGCCGTTTCTTTGTGAATCTTAGGAGCTTCCTTAGTAACCTTCAAGGGCTGAGCAAGGGGGGAAATTTTATCATTTGCTATTTTTTCTATTGTTGTAAGAACAAGGTCTGATCCTATTTCCATCAATTTATCGTGAAGAGAACCAGCTGTTTCTCTTGCTTCTATAGCAATTTCTTCTTGGAGAAGAATTGAACCTGTATCTATTTTTTCATCTATCAGAAAGGTAGTAACTCCTGTGCGATTTTCTCCATTAATAATAGCCCAATTAATCGGAGCCGCTCCTCGATAATCAGGCAGTAAAGAAGCGTGGAGATTAAAAGTACCCTTTTTAGGCATCTGCCAGACTACTTTAGGCAACATCCTAAAGGCTACTACTACTTGTATATCAGCTTGAAATTGCCGAAGCTCTTTTAAAAATTCTTCATCACGTAAGGAAATAGGTTGGAGCAAAGGAATATTCTGAGAAACAGCATATTTCTTCACAGAAGATTCTTGTACTTTTTGCCCTCTTCCTGAAGGCTTATCTGCAACTGTTACTACAGCGACTACTTGTAATCCATTCTCTACCATTTTCTTAAGTACCCCTGTTGCAAAATCAGGAGTCCCCATAAATATAATTCGTAGGTCTTTCATTATCCCTAATTTTTGAGGGCAAATATACTAAATTTAAAAGACTTATCGAAGGTTGGAAATATTTTTTTAGCAAATATATGTAAAGCTCAAAAAAAAATAGTACCTTTGCAAGAAAAAAAATAATGAACACTTCCAATTTTTCTATCTCTGTTAAAAAAATTACTCAAAGCAAACTCCCTAATATTGATTTTTCAAAATTAGCTTTTGGACATATCTTCTCTGACCATATGTTTGTATGTGATTACAAAGATGGTAAATGGCAAAATCCTCGTATAGAGCCCTATGCTCCTTTCTTGGTAGCTCCCTCTATGAGTGTATTCCATTATGGACAGGCTGTCTTTGAAGGAATGAAAGCCTATAAAGATGATAAAGGAAATGTTTTTCTCTTCCGTCCTACTGAAAATTATGCTCGTATGAATAAATCCTGTAGGCGAATGGCAATTCCTGAATTCCCTGAAGAATTATTTGATCAAGGACTAAAAACTTTAGTAACTTTAGATAAAGATTGGGTACAACCAGGAGTTGGTAATTCTTTATATCTTCGACCATTTGTAATTGCTACTTCAGAAGGCGTACAAGCTAATCCTGCTACTGAATACCGATTTATGATTATTACCTCTCCAGTACAGAGTTATTATACTACCAAGGAAGTAAAAGTAAAAATAGCTGATCACTATAGTCGTGCTGCTAATGGAGGTTTTGGTTTTGCGAAAGCTGCAGGAAACTATGCAGGACAGTTCTACCCTACTGCTTTAGCCAAAGAAGAAGGCTTCCAACAGATTATCTGGACTGATGATGCTACCCACGAGCTATTAGAAGAATGTGGTACAATGAATGTGGTATTCCGAATAGGTAATACACTTGTCTCTCCTCCTCCTACAGAGCGTATTTTGGATGGAGTTACACGTAAAAGTGTATTAGCTGTAGCCGACAAATTAGGAATTGACTTTCAATCACGTCCTATTACAGTTACAGAGCTTATAGAAGCTGCTGAGAATGGAACTCTTCAAGAAATTTTTGGTTGTGGAACAGCTGCTGTAATCAGTCCTGTAACTGCTTTCAATTACAAGGGTAAGGATTACCAATTACCTACTATAGAGAAATCTTATGCTTCACAAATTAAAGAAATTTTAATTAATATCCAGTATAACAAAGCCGAGGATCCTTTTGGTTGGCGTGTAAAAATTTAATTTTTTATGGATTGGAACCCAAATCAAGTCCTCTGGGACTTAGGTTTTTTTCAGATACGTTACTATAGCCTAATGTTCGTTATTGCCTTTTCATTAGGTTTCTATATTATGAAGAAGATTTTTCTCAATGAAGGAAAATCTTTGGAAAAACTAGATGCATTAGTCATATATGTTGCAATAGCTACCCTTTTAGGAGCACGATTAGGACACGTATTTTTCTATGATTGGGCTTATTTTAAGTATCACCTTAGTGAAATTCTTATTCCTTTTCGCTTCTCTCCTAAGTTTGAAGTCATTGGTTTTTCAGGCTTAGCCAGTCACGGAGCTGCTATAGGAATCATTATTGCTATGATTTTGTACATCCGTAAATATACTGAATTCAAGCTATCATGGGTGCTTGATCGCATTGTTATTCCTATCACTATTGGGGGAATGTTTGTACGATTAGGGAACTTTATGAACTCTGAGATTAATGGCAAAATAGTAGATAAATCCTTCCCATTGGGAGTAAAATTCTTACAATCTGGGGACTTTGATGTGCGCCAGGCAATGGAGCTTACAGGTACTTATACACCTCAGAAAGCGTTTGAAGTAATTGCTCACAACCCACAGTTTGTTGAGATTTATAACTTAATTCCTTATAGACATCCAGCTCAACTATATGAGGCTTTTTGCTATTTTATCCTCTTCTGGTTTCTTCTATATTTATATTGGAAAACAGATAAAGCTAAGCAACCTTATTTTATCTTTGGAGTATTCCTAATCGCCTTATGGACAATCCGATTCATTGTAGAATTTGTAAAAGATAGCCAAGGAGGTATAGAAAACACATTAGGATTATTCTCTACCGGACAATGGTTAAGCATTCCATTTATCATAGCGGGAATATTACTACTTTTTGCTGGGAAAAAGAGAGTCTAATCTTATTCTTTTGAACTTAAAAACAAATAATGAGGCAAAAATATCCTTTTTTATATAGAATTTCTATCTATTTGTTCCTTTTTTCGTGTATTTATATTCTTTTTCGCTCGCAGGAACAAATTACAGAAAAGGTATATAGCCAAGGAATTTATCCTTATATCAGTTCTTTTTGTCGTTTTGTTTTGGGAATAATTCCTTTTTCAGTAGGAGATATACTCTATATTCTGATTCCTATAGGAAGTATTTTCTGGTTTATCAAGAGCTACAAAGTTCTCCGAAAGAATCCTTTTATTATTTTACAGAAAATAATACTATTTATTACAATTATCATTAGTAGTTTTTATTTTCTATGGGGATTCAATTATTATAGAGTTCCGTTATCTAAGCAATTTGGCTGGGAATTATCCTATACAGAGGCTGACTTAGAATTTGTTACAGATAAGCTCATACAAGAGGCTAACGGACTCCATTCTTTACTTTCAACTAAGCCTGAGGAACTTCTTTCTTTCCCTTTTACTCAAAAGGAAATTTATGACAAAATTCCTCAAGGATATGAGATTATAAGGAACAAATTTCCTGAATTGATTCTTAAGGGAGTGTCTATTAAGTCCTCTCTGTATAGTAAAGGGCTTAGTTATATGGGGTATAGTGGCTATCTAAATCCTTTCACGGGAGAAGCTCAGGTGAATTCGCTTGCTATACAATATAGCTTTCCTACCGTCTGTGCGCACGAGGTAGCACATCAGTTGGGATATGCCTCTGAGAAAGAAGCTAATTTTATTGGATTTTTAGCTACTTATCACCACCCAGAACCCTTTTTCAGGTACAGTGGTACGCTTTTTGCCTTGCGCTATTGCTTAAGTGAAATTAGAAAGAGCAATCCAGATAATTACACAAAAAAGGTAGCTCTACTTCGTGAAGGAATCTTAGAAAATTACAGAGAAGCTTCTAACTTTTGGAGACAATATGATAATCCTCTAGAGGTTGTCTTCAAGGAGAGTTATGATACTTTTCTCAAAGCCAATGCCCAATCAGGAGGTATCCAAAGTTATGACTATGTAACAAGCTTGCTTATACATTATTTAAAATGAGGTTTATTATAATTTTTTTAGATAATAATAAAAAAACACACTAAATTCATTATAAAAATGAGAAGAATAATACTTTTTATACTCTGCATTATTCTCTTTTCCTGTAGTAAGGTAGAGGATAATCCTCAACATTTCAGTAAAGAGCGAAAAGAGGCTGCTCTTGAGAAAGCAAAAACTGCTGATGATTATTTCCTTGTAAAAGACTTCATTTGGAAAGGGCTCAATCAGTATTATTTATGGCAAGGAGAAGTACCAGCTCTGTCCGATACACGATTTGAAAAATCAATAGCTAATACAGATGCCACTAGTGAAAATTATGTAAAATATCTTAAAGGTTTCCGTTCTCCTCGTGAGCTATTTAATTCTTTGTTATATAATCGACAAGGGGTATATGGAGACCGATTCAGCTATATCACAGATAATTACGAAAAATTAGAAGAAAGCCTACAAGGTTCTATTCTTAGTACAGGAATAGATTACAGTATAGCCTGGACTTCCAATGGGCACATTATAGGATATGTGAGATATGTAATTCCCAACTCCGATGCTGAAAGAAAAGGAGTTAAGCGAGGAGATATTTTTGCAAAAATAGATGGACAAGAACTCACTTATAGTAATTACCATAGTCTCTTGAATAATCAGAGTAGTTCTCTTACTTTTTCTTTTTATACCATTAACAATAAAACTCTTACATTTAAAGAGAATAAAACTATCTTACAAACTACTATGAGAGAAGATCCTATTCTCCTTCATAAAGTTATCCCTATAGAGGGAAAGAAAGTGGCTTACTTAGTCTATAATGGGTTTGTAAGCAAATATGATCTTGAGCTGAACAATGTTTTTGGTACTTTCAAGGCAGAAGGAGCTACAGAACTTATTCTTGATCTTCGATATAATCCAGGAGGGAGTGTACAAACAGCTATCTACTTAGCCAGTATGATAGCTGGAGCTGATACACAAAAAATTTTCATAAAACAAACTGCCAATGCTAAGATGTCTCGCATTTGGAAAAGCTATTACTATTTTGAGAATAATATTCTTGGAACTCCTATCAATAACCTCAACTTATCTAGGGTATACATCCTTACTTCCCATCACACTGCTTCTGCTTCTGAACTCATTATCAACGGGTTAAAGCCCTATATGGAAGTAATTCAGATAGGAGAAACTACTGTAGGGAAGAACTTAGCTTCTATTACAATCAAAGATAGAGAACACCCTGAAAACAAATGGGCTATCCAACCCATTGTAATGCGCTCTGAAAATGCTAGCGGGTTTGGAGCTTATGAAGAAGGTCTCTCCCCCACTATAGAACTGAGTGAAAATCCCTTAGACTTAGTCCCGTTAGGAAATCCTAATGAAACTTTATTAGCCAAAGCTCTGGAACAAATCACAGGGAGACAAACTTTCTACGCTTCGGCAAGAAGTTTCCAATCACGAACAAATGCCTCTGGAATTTATATTCTCAAAGAACTTGATAACTCTAAGAGTTATTCTCCCTATTATCACCGAATGTTTGTAGATAACCCTTTTACTGAATAAATAATGAATACAGAAATTCTCTGGCAAGAAGCCAAAAAATATCAAGATATTACCTATAAAAAGTGTAATGGAGTGGCACGTATTGCCTTCAATCGTCCTGAGGTAAGGAATGCTTTCCGACCTCGTACTACTTCAGAACTCATAGACGCCCTTAAGGACGCTACTGAAGATACCTCTATAGGATGTGTACTTATCTCAGCCGAAGGTCCTTCTCCTAAAGATGGTATATGGGCTTTCTGTAGTGGTGGTGACCAAAGCGTACGAGGTAAGCAAGGTTACGTAGGAGAAGATGGTGCTCATCGGTTAAATATCCTTGAAGCTCAACGTTTAATTCGTTTTATGCCGAAAGTAGTCATTGCTGTTGTCCCAGGCTGGGCTGTAGGAGGAGGGCACAGCCTACACGTAGTATGTGATCTTACTTTGGCTAGCAAAGAGCACGCTATCTTCAAGCAAACAGATACTGATGTAGCTAGCTTTGATGCTGGATATGGCTCTGCTTATTTAGCAAAAATGGTAGGACAGAAAAAGGCTCGCGAAATCTTCTTCTTAGGGAGAAACTATTCTGCTCAAGAGGCTTTTGAAATGGGAATGGTGAATGCTGTTATCCCTCATAAAGAGCTAGAAGCAACCGCTTATCAATGGGCTCAAGAAATTCTACAGAAGTCTCCCACTGCTATCAAGATGGCAAAATATGCGATGAACCTCACTGATGATGGAATGGTGGGACAACAAATATTTGCAGGAGAAGCCACCCGCTTGGCTTATATGACTGAAGAAGCAAAAGAAGGACGTGATGCTTTCCTTGAGAAGCGTAAGCCTAATTTTGAAAAAAAATGGATTCCTAACTAAAATCTTTTATGCTTAAGAAGCTACTTTATAACGAACGCTTTGTAGGTATCCTTTGGGTTGCCTTAGCTTTGGCTACTGTTATCCAAAATGTTATCCTACGAACAAAGTATAATAACTATCTTATTTTTGAAGGCGTATTCTGGCACACCATAAAGCAACTTCCCTTATACCTCCCCTACCCTGATGAATATGGGGATATGAACCATTATGGGATTTTTTTTAGTACTATCATAGCTCCTTTTGCCCTCCTCCCCACAGGAATGGGCTGTGCCTTATGGATATTAGCTAATGTAGCTTTTCTCTACTGGGCAGTCCGTCAGTTACCACTCTCAAAGGAAGGAATTATAGGTATTTTACTGATAGCTGCACACGATATGTATACCGCTGCAGCTATGCAACAATTTAATATCAGTGTTATAGCTTTACTTATAGTAGCTTTTGTCTTTATAGAGAAAGGAAAAAGCCATTGGGCAACCCTTTTTATTGTTATTGGAATACTTACAAAGCTCTATGGAATTGTAGGATTGGCTTTTTTCTTTTTTGCTAAAGATAAATGGCGTTTTGTATGGTCTGGACTCTTGTGGATTGGGCTTCTTTTCTGTCTACCTATGTTATTCTCATCCTATGAATATGTAATTTCTCAATATCAGGATTGGTTTCTTTCCATTTCTGAAAAAAATGGTGAGAATATGAATGCTTCTCTTTATAATCTACAGAACCTCTCTCTTTTAGGCTTTTTACAACGTACAGGAATTTATAATAACAACACAGTAGTCATACTACTGGGCTTGATACTCTTTACTTTCCCTTATATTCGGATAAGCCAATATAAACACTTAAGATTCAGACTAATGTTCTTAGCTTCAGTAAGTATATTTCTCTGCTTATTCAGTACAGGAACAGAAAATAGTACCTATATTATAGCATATGTAGGAGTTGGAATTTGGTTTATGGTCACTCCTAATAAGAATGATATACTCAAGAATATCTTATTAGTTCTGGCTATACTTGCCTCGCTCTCTCCTACTGACCTCTTTAAGCCTTTAAAAGAACCTTATATCATTCGGTATTCTCTCAGAGCTGTACCGGTAGCCCTTATATGGCTTACTCTTGTATGGGAAATGTGCTTTTTAGACTATACAAAACCACTTACAAACACCAAAGAAACTACTTTATGAAAAAGATAGATATTGTTGTACCTTGTTATAATGAAAGTGAAAATATCCACGTACTGTATAATGCTATTAAGGATGTTTTTACTAAAGAACTCCCATCCTATGAGTTCCGTTTGATATTTGTAAATGATGGTAGTAGCGATCAATCACTCCTTGTCCTCCAACAATTATCCAAAGAAGACTCAAGAGTAAAATACCTTTCTTTCTCCCGCAATTTTGGACACCAATTAGCTGTAAAAGCAGGTCTAGATTATGCAGATGCTCCAGCAGTTATTTCAATGGATGGAGATATGCAACATCCTCCCTCTTTAATTCCTACCTTAGTGCATAAATGGGAAGAGGGTGTCCAAGTGGTAGCTACTCTGCGTACCTACCCTGCAGAAATTCCAAAGAAAAAACGCAAGAGTTCCCAACAATTTTATAAACTACTGAACTTACTCTCAGACATTGAAATAAAAGAAGGTTCAGCTGACTTCCGCCTACTTGACCAATCTGTTGTAGAGGTAATCCGTCAAATGAAAGAAAACGAGCCTTTCCTACGAGGTATCGTTCCTTGGGTAGGCTTCAATCAAGTATATGTACCCTATACAGCTCAGGCTCGTTATTCAGGAGAAACCAAATACACTCTAAAGAAAATGTTCCAATTAGCCCTTAGTGGAGTTACTTCTTTCAGTGTGAAGCCTCTATATTTTGCAGTATTCTTAGGATTTTTCTTTTCCTTGCTTTCAGTGTTATACGTACCTTATGTGATTTATTCTTTCCTCAATGGTTCAGAAATCTCTGGTTGGGCATCCCTTATTATGACTATTGTCTTTTTTGGAGGCTTACAACTGATTATTTTAGGTATTATTGGGGTGTATATAGGAAAAATATTCAAGCAAACCAAAGAAAGACCTGCTTATATAATTCAAGAAAAATATTTATAATATATTCCAAAGAAAAAACTAATGAAACTAAACAAAGACTTTTTTAGTAATATTATCAGCTACTTACCAGTGGCTATATCTTTATTTTTATTGGCTATAAGCGTTACCTATATATCAAATTACAGAGATGTTTGGTATGCCTTGACTATTACCTTTTGCGTAGATTTTTTTTACAATAAAAGATATCTCTCTTTCAAATTTGATAAAATAAGAATCTATTATAGTGTTGTTTTTCTTTTTTTCTGTTTATTTTTCATCTATCAACCTTTTGAGAATAGCTCGACCTATTCTCATTTATTATTAAGAAATAGAATCTGCCTATCGGGGCTTGCTCTTTGTGGGTTCTTGGGACTTAATAACAAACACAAATTGAGTTATTATCTTAACACAATTATTATTAGTGCTGTTGCTTCAATCATATATTTAATCTTTTTCAAGATAGGAATCTCCTCCTTTATAATGTCTGAGAATAAGATGTTTTCCTTCTATAATGCTCGTATTCTGTTTGTGAATAATCATATGGTATATAATGTCTATATGAATTTGGCTATTATCAGCATATGGTATATTGTATCCAATCAATACAAAATGCTACAAAAATGGAAATTGGGATTATATATTTTAAGTTTTCTATTTATTTTTGGGGTCTTATCTATTTCTGAAGGTAGAAGTGGCTTCTTGATGTCTCTATTTATTATTTCTTGTATTTGCTTAAGAGAGGTTTGGAAAAGAAATAAATATGTTACCCTGATTGTAATAGGAATACTTTCAATTTTTGTATATAATAAAGTCACCCATCATCAACGTATTTCTGAAGAACAAATAAAGGGAGAACCACGCCTATTTTTGTGGGAAACAGCCAAAGAGGTTATTATGGAAGCTCCTATATTAGGAAGGGGAGCCAATGATGCTCAAGAAGCTTTTAACAAAGCCCGAACAGAAAGCTTAGATGAAACTTTTAAGCATTTTTGGCAACCTACAGATTTTGTAGATAGTCATAACCAATATATACAAACCACTATGGAATTTGGCATTATAGGGCTTTGTCTGCTATTATTCATTTACTTTTCTCCTTATTTTTTTGCTGAAAAAAGGAGAAAAATATTCTCCTTTTTTGTCATTACTATCTTAGCTTTTCAATCAGTTTTCGATATGTTTATTACAGGACAATTTGCCAATTTGTTTATGGTATGTACCTTTATGATTCTACAATGTAGAGATGATATCAGCCCAAAAGACAATCATATAACCAAGCTTTGAAGGAATAGCTCTCTACTACCTCAGTAGGGAGTTTTTCATAATCAGAACGTATAAACTTTTCTAAGTCTTCTAAACTATCCTTATGTAGAATAAAAATATTATTAGGATTGTAGAAGTCATAATCAACAACAGAGGCGTTATTGGTAATTAGCTTTTTTTCATACTTTAAAGATTCAAAAAAACGCAAAGAAAGTCCATTGTGCCCTATTGCTTTAAAATCTAAAAGGATTTTAGCATTTTTAACCATTTCTAAGTATTCTCCAAAGTCTATTTGCTGATCAAACAATCCTATATTTCTATTATTTATAGTAGGTCTTTTATCCTTATAATGAAGTAACTGAACATCGATAAAAACATCATATTTAGCTAATTCATTAACCACAAGAGTTGTGTCCTCTATTCGAGAAGGTGAATAACTTCCTCGATAGAAAACACCTTCATTTCTATAGGTCTTATTTGTGACCTCTTCTCCCTCAAAAAAGAAATTATGAGTCAGTCGCAAATTTGAATAAGTCTCTCTGTATTTTTGATAATCTTCTGGATCAAACACATAAAAAGTATCAAACATTGGAATACAAGCAAATACTTCTGGATATATATTGAGTCCATCCCACTGATATCCTATTGTTTTTTTTCCTAATCTTAATAAATCTTGTAAAGCTTCTTGAGGAATCAGGTCTGGACGTATAATAAGTACATAATCAAGACTTTTTTCTGGTATATCCTTAACCCATTCTTTATAACAATCTATATCAAACTGCCTTCTTAGCTTGTTTTTATATTTTTTGTCTAAGAGAAATGTTTTCCTCAGAAAATTAATTATCTTTTCTTTCTTCTTTCTATAATGAAAGAAATTAGGAGGAAGTATAAGTTTCAAGTCCATTCCAACCTCCTTCATACCTTGAGAAAAATTTTCATATATGCTGAAATGATCAGGCATACATAATAAGATTTTTTTTTCCTTTAGTAAAGAATACTCTCTGTTTTTTTTCGTATTATTTATATTCACAATATTGACTTTTATTTTCTTTATCCACACAAACAATCATATATCCAAGAACTGAAAGAATACTTTTCTACCAATTCAGGAGGTAATTTTTGATAATCTGAATGCAAAAAGGCTTCCAAGTTCTCTAAATTATCTTTATGTAGAATAAAAATATTATTAGGGTTGTAAAAATCATATTCCTTTACTGAAAAATTGTCTGTAATAATCTTTTTCTCATACTTTAGAGCCTCAAAGAAACGGAAAGAAAGACCATTGTGTCCCAACTTGAAATCCAAAAGAATCTTAGACCTCTGTACTTTCTTTAAGTAATCTATAAAATTTATTTTCTCAGAAGTAATTTTTATATTTTTATTCGATAAAAAAGGTCTCTTATCCTTATAAACTAATTCAATATCTGTAGGAATATTATATTTATCTAATAATTTTTCTACAAAAATAACATTTTTTATTCTATCTTCAAAATAACTTCCTACATAAAGAGCCTTTTTCTCTATGTTCTCTACTGTGATTGTATTCTCTATATTTTCAAAAAAGAAATTATGACTTAATTTTATATTTGGGTATATTTCTTTATATTTCTGGTAGTCTTTAGGATCAAAAACATAAAATGTATCAAACTGACCAATATTATCAAAAACCTCTCTATCAGGATATTGCTCTAATCCATTCCAATGATAAGCAATATTTTTCTTTCCTATACGCAAAAGTTTCCCTATCTGATTATCAGTGACAAGATCTGGTTGCACAAAAAGCATATAGTCAATACTTTTAGATTCAATATTAGTTGTCTTATCGAGAAAATATTCAATATTAAATTGTTTTATCAGTTTATTCTTATATTGTCTATCTCCTAAAAATACTTTTCTAAGAAAATTAATCATTCTATCCCTCCATCTTTTATAATAGAATACAGGAGGAACTATAAGGATAAGTTCCATTCCCAAAGCTTTAATATTTTCAGCGAATAACTCATATATATTAAAGTAATTGGGCATACATAGTAAAATACTTTTCCCTTTTAACTTAGAAAGATCTTTATAACTGTCTGTATCGTTCTTCATAATATCTGGTAAAAGATTATATTTGTACCCAGTAAGGAGGATATGGTGATTTCTCTGGCATCGGTATTTTCCAAGGTTCTTTGGGAACGATAATATTTGCTCGCTCTTTATATTTGGAAAGATAAGCTCCCCACCAAGAGAAGGTACTATTTCCAATCACATAGTTCTTAAATTGGGTAAGTAAGTATAAATCTTGGAGTACTGTATTTCCTTTAACTAAAACTACTTCATATTGTTTGGACAGAGTTGTAATAATATCCTCTATTCCTTCAAAATCATCAGAAAGAATATACACCTTTTCCAGATTAATTCCTTGAGAGAGCTTAGCCAATCCCTCCAAATAATGAGGTGTTTCAATAATATGAAATAGAGCCCTGTTTTTTTCCTTTAGAAAATCTCCTCTGCGGATATGGAGTACTACATCATTTTCAGTGATGGAAAATTGCCTTGTATTTCCTGCTAATTCTTCTATAATTTTGTAAAGTCTCTCTATAAATTGAGGGGTTTGATAAAGATAAGACTGATACCACCCCATATGAAGATATATCTTAGATTCATATTGAGTCGCTGGCTCTTGGAAAACAGCAAATTGTCCTTCTTTTTCTACTTGTAATGCTATATATTTTTTAAAGAAAGATTTTTTAGCCATCTTTTTAGCCATTGAAAAAAAGAAATAACTTAATCCACTGATAGGAAATCCTAATTTTTCAGTAATTTGAGAATAAACATTACGTTTTTTCTTGTCCTTAGTATCCTTTTTTTCACGATCTGCGCTATACATACATATAGGCCCTACTCCTTTTTCTTTTAAATAAAAAGCATAAGCCAATATGTAAAGTTGATTCCCCAGTCCACCTTGCTGGTATATATAATGTTTTTGTTTCATCTCTTTTTAAATTGTATATAAGTATTATATAAAAAAGGAAGTTTTAAAAAAGAGAAAATCTTCCATCTGTATTTGAAAGGGATTTTTTTGTATTCATTTGAATAAAAGGAAGTTAATCTTTCTTTCATCACTTGTTCTATAGATTTTTCTACCTCTTTAGAGAAAAGGTAAAAACGTTTAATAGCGAAAAGACTTTGCTTGGCTGTCTTTTCAACAATTCTATTCCAATTAGGAAGTTTTTCTTTGTATTGGCAAGCAAAATCATACATTTCCATCACTCCCAAAAAGAAATGAAAAAATTTCTCTCCACCTTTTTTATTAGAAAGACTATTAGGGTACTGAATATAATTGTATAAACAGTTATTAATCATCACCACTTTTGTTGCCTTATCAAAAAGAAAAAACATAGATGCATAGTCTTCAAATATTCTTCCCATTGGAAAAGAAAAATTCTCTAATAATTCCTTTTTGAATAGTTTCCCCCAAGCATAACTTTTTAGTTGTCCATCTTCCAATAGTAAAGCTAAAGCCTCTATATGAGAGAATAGTTGTACTTTCTTATCTTTCTCTTGTGGAATTTCTTTTCCTTTAGTATCTATAAGTGTATACTGACAGACACTTATATCAGCATTGTTATCTATTAGTGCTTTATAAAGTTCCTCACAATAGGTTGGGGTTACATAATCATCACTATCTGCAAAACATACAAAATCCCCTTCAAAATGTTTCAGACCTAAATTCCTAGCTCCTGAAAGTCCTTTATTTTCTTGATAAAAAACCTTTATTTGTGGATATTGCTCATACTGAGAAAGAATCTCTGCTGTTCTGTCTTGACTCCCATCATTAACCACTAATATCTCTATGGGAGCATAGGTTTGATCCAATAAAGAATCTAGACAACGTGACAAATAAGTCTCTCCATTATACACAGGAACAATAATAGATATAAGTGGATTATTCATAGATTTTTACTTGCTCAATTAAATTATTTATCTGTTCCACTCCATTTGTACAACGGATATTTTTATTTTTCTTCAGCTCTTCTACCATCCGCAAGTGAGCCTCTGTAGGCTGCTTGGGATATGTATTATGCTCCAAATGGAATTGTATAGCACCGAACTTTAATTTTCTTTGTTTGCAACCCAAATGAACCAATCGTTGAGCAAACTCCCAATCTTCAGGCCCCCAACCTTGAATATCCATATTATAACCATTGATGGCAAGAGCATCTGCTTTCCAATAAGCCATATTTCCACCTCCTACTCCATCTCCTGTTGCTTTTTCTTTAGGAGAAAACAACTGATTATAGAAAGGTATTCTAATACCGTGTTCTCGCATAGTAGTTCCTTGTAGAAAAATAGAAGCCCTGAGACTCTTTTGGTTAAGTAATCTATCTGTTTCCTTCTGACTAAGACATACTCGACGTCCTTTTGCTATACACTTTTCCTTAGCAAAATTAATATGATCTGCTATGAAATGCTTCTCCAATATTAGATCTCCATCCACTTGAATGATATAATCTCCTTTAGCTACCAAAAAAGCCCTATTGAGAATGACTGTTCTACGGAATCCCTTATCTTCGTGCCAAATATGCACCAATGGAATAGGAAATTTTGCTCGGTAATTATCTATTAATTCTTTTGTATCAGGAGTCGAACCATCATCAGCAATCAAGAGTTCATCAGGTAAGTGTGTCTGTCTCAGTACGCTCATCAGACATAGTTCTAAAGCATCTGGTCGATTATAGGTAGTAATGAGTAAAGTTGTTTTCATCGGTGTAATTGCTGATATTCATATATTTTTGCCAAACAAGAGAATTTATATTGAGCCTTAAGAATGGCAAAGATAAATCCTTTCTTACCATCTAAGAAACCTTTCTTAATAAAATAGTATTTTACAAACCAAAAGAAAGGAGAAAAGAGTAGTTTGCCCCAGCCTATCCGCTTGCCTTTGCGACGTTCTACCTCTTGAGTACTATAGTTATTATTCTTACTGAGAATGGTTGTCACCGAATCATTAGCCAAGTGCTCTGAAGCTAAGTCTGTTCTATGGCGTGGTAACCTGATAACCTCCCCTTGTACCTTTACCGTTGAATGAATTTCTTTAGGCCAATCAGCACCTTCTTTTCTAAAAAAACGCAATTTAAAATCAGGAAAAGCCGAACGCATATACTGATCTATAAAATAATTTTTAAAAGGAATATACACCCCTCCTATGGCAGAATTTTCAGTGATTTGATAGAGGTATTCTCTAAGCTTTGGAGGAACAGTCTCGTCAGCATCTATGACTAAAATCCAAGGATAATCTGCTTGAGCTATGGCAAAATTTCGGGCAGGTTCCACATAAGGATAACGCTCACAATAGACTATTTTACAATTGTACTTTTCAGCTATTGCAATAGTGTTATCTGAGCTATGCATATCACAAAGTACAATCTGGTCAAATTCTTTCACGCTTTCCAAGACTGTAACTAAGTGTTTTTCAGCATTATAAGTATTAATCACTACAGATATTTTCATCCTATCAATTGTCTCTTTTTCTACAAATTCTATCAAAAAGCAAATTTAGGATTTTTTGAGGAGATATGCAAATAATATTAAAGCTTTATTAGCGAAGTAGTTCAAATATATTTATTTGCAAATTTACTACTTTTCAAAAACACAACCAAATAATTAACTCTAGTTTAACTTTCAAAGATTCTGTTTGTCTATTACAGAAAAATATTGTACTTTTGCCTAAGAAAAACATTTTTAAATATAGAAAAAAATGAAAAAAGCTTATATTTTCCCTGGTCAAGGCTCCCAATTTGTAGGAATGGGAAAGGATTTATATGAGGCAAATCCTCTTGTCCAATCCCTCTTTGAGGAAGCTAATGCTATCTTAGGATTTTCTATTACAGATATTATGTTTGCTGGCGATGAGGAATCCCTTAAGCAGACAAGAGTAACGCAACCCGCCATTTTCTTACATTCTGTTATTCAGAGCCGTGTATTAGGGGATTCTTTTGCTCCTGATATGGTTGCAGGGCATTCCTTGGGAGAGTTCTCTGCCTTGGTTGCCAGTGGCGTATTAACTTTTGAGCAAGGCTTACGCCTAGTCTCCAAACGTGCTCAGGCTATGCAAAAAGCGTGCGAACTCCAACGTGGAACAATGGCTGCCATCTTAGGATTAGAAGATGCACAAATAGAAAAAATCTGTAGTGAAATAGAGGGTATTGTGACACCTGCAAACTATAACTGTCCTGGACAGTTAGTTATCTCAGGAGAATATAGTGCCGTAGAGAATGCTTGTGAAGCTATGAAGGAAGCTGGTGCCAAGCGTGCCCAGATTCTTTCGGTAGGAGGGGCTTTCCATTCTGCTTTAATGAAACCCGCTGAAGAAGAGCTTGCTACTGCTATTCAAGAAATTACATTCCAAAAACCACTATGCCCCATCTACCAGAATGTGACCACTACAGCTATAACCGACCCTGAAAAAATCAAGCAAAATCTTATCGCTCAACTAACAGCTCCTGTTAGATGGACACAAAGTATCCGACAAATGATTCAGGATGGAGCTACTGATTTTATCGAACTTGCTCCTGGAAAAGTTCTTCAAGGATTGGTCAAAAAAATTAATAAAGAGGTGAATGTATGTTCAGCTTAATTCTTGAAAAAAAGAATGAAAAAAGTTGCATATCCAGAAAAAAATCGTACCTTTGCACTCGCTTTGTGCAATCGTTTAAATAGTTGCTCATAATAAGAAAATTTGAAAAAGGCTTTCATCATTGTGTGAAAGTCTTTTTTGAATTAAACTCAAAGCAACCTAATAAAAATTCTATGGAAATTATCAGAGAAAAATTAGTCCTTCCTAATGGAGGTAAAAAACTTCTGCTACACTCTTGTTGCGCCCCTTGTTCTGGAGAAGTAATGGAAGCCATTAGTGCTTCTGGTATTGAATTCACCATTTTTTTCTATAACCCTAATATTCACCCTAAAAAAGAATACGAAATTCGTAAAAATGAGAATATTCGCTTTGCAGAACAGTTAGGAATTCCCATTATAGATGCTGACTATGATGTAGATAATTGGTACGAACGTGCTAAGGGAATGGAATATGAACCTGAACGAGGCAAACGTTGTACGATGTGTTTTGATATGCGCTTTGAACGGACTGCTCTCTATGCTTATGAAAATGGATTCGACACGATTACTAGTTCTTTAGGAATCTCTCGCTGGAAGAATTTTGACCAAATCAATGATAGTGGCTTACGTGCTGTAGCTCCTTATGAGGGAATTACTTATTGGACACATAACTGGCGAAAAAAAGGTGGTTCTGCACGTATGCTGGAAATTAGTAAGCGAGAACACTTCTATATGCAGGAATATTGTGGTTGTGCTTATTCTCTGCGTGATACCAACCAATGGCGATTAGCTAATGGAAGAGAGCGTATCCAGATAGGGGTGAAATACTATGGTATCAATGATAATAATGAACAATAAGTCCAGTATATGCAACTAATTACTGATTATCAGAATGAATTTCTGTCTTTCTTAAAAGAACATATACAGAAAAGAGAGCCCAAGAATCTTTATGATCCGATTCAATATATCCTCAATGTAGGAGGAAAACGCTTACGCCCTGTTCTTACTATGCTAAGTACAGATATTTTTGGCAAGGATTATCACCAAGCCCTTTATGCAGCATTAGCTGTAGAAATTTTTCATAATTTTTCGTTAGTACATGATGATATTATGGACGAGGCTCCCTTAAGGAGAGGGCAACCTACCGTTCATACAAAGTGGAATCTCAATACAGGAATCCTCTCAGGTGATGCTATGCTTATTCTTGCTTACCAATATTTTGAACGTTATGAACCAATTATCTTCCGACAACTTGCTGAAATATTCAGCAAAACAGCTCTTGAAGTATGTGAAGGACAACAATATGACGTAGATTTTGAAAAAGAAGAACAGGTATCTACCTCACAATACCTAAAAATGATTACCTATAAAACAGCTGTTCTTGTAGGAGCAGCCCTGAAAATGGGGGCTATCATTGCTGAAACCTCTGAGGAAAATAAGCAAAAAATCTATGATTTTGGTATTGCTCTAGGAATTGCTTACCAATTACAAGATGATTACTTGGATACCTTTGGGGATAATACTTTCGGGAAAAAAATAGGAGGAGACATTCTACAAAATAAAAAAACCTTGCTTTATCTGAATACCTTAGAAAAAGGTTCCTCTGAAGAAAAAGAAGCTCTTATGCGCCTCTACAAGTTCCCTATAGAGAATGAGAAAGAGAAAATTGTAAAGGTAACCCAGTTGTTTATCTCTACAGGTAGTGATCTTTTTCTCCGTTCAGAAGTAGAAAACTACACCCTAAAGGCTTTTTCTATCCTAGATACTCTTGAAATATCAGAGCAAAAGAAAGAAATCCTAAAAGAATTCGGCAAAAGCCTTATGAATAGGAATATATAAGATAATAGCGAATCATCAATAAGATTCGCTATTATTTTTAAAAAAGTCCATTAATTTGAGTGTCTATACGCTGGATAACCTCACCCAAATCTTCTTGATTCTGGACAAAATCTAACTTATCGGTATCTATAATTAGAAGTTTCCCCTTATCATAACCACTAATCCATTCCTCATAACATTCATTCAGCCTATTAAGATAATCAATAGAAATACTACTCTCATATTCCCTTCCTCTCTTATGGATTTGACTAACCAAATTAGCTATTGAGCTTCTCAAATAGATAAGCAAATCAGGAGGAGCTATAAAATTCTCCATAAGATCAAATAGAGAACGATAATTGGTAAAATCTCTTGTAGAAAGTAATCCCATTGTGTGGAGATTAGGAGCAAAAATATAAGCATCTTCATAGATTGTTCTATCCTGAATTACATTCTTTTTACTTTCTCTTATTTGAAGAATTTGTCGAAATCGATGATTCAGAAAGAACACCTGCAGATTAAAGCTCCATCGCTCCATATTAGCATAAAAATCATACAAATATGGATTATCCGATACCTCCTCATAGTGAGCTTCCCACTTATAATGTTTTGACAATAAGGAAGTGAGAGAGGTTTTCCCCGCCCCTATATTCCCAGCTATGGCAAAGTGCATTCTATTCTTCTTTTGGAGTTTCTTCTATTACTTCTTCATCTAATATACACTTAATCATTGAAGTGTTCTTAATACTCTGAATAGTAAAAGCACTTTGGATATTTGAAATAATATTCAACTTAGAAATTTTATGTACTACGAAGTTCTGATAGTCTTTCATATCCTTTAGGATAAGCTTAAGAAGAAAATCATAAGGTCCTGCCATATAATAAGCTTCTTGTACTTCATCCAAGCTACGTACATAAGTTTCAAATTCTTCAAATAAGCTCTCTTGATGACGAATAAGCTTTACCTGACAATAAGCCACCAAACTTTTTCCTAAAGCATCAGGATTCACTACAGCAACATACTTTTGGATTACATTAAGTGCTTCTAATTTCTTGATACGTTCGTGCACAGGTGTTATAGAAAGATTGACTTTTTTAGCCAATTCCTTAACAGACTGCTTACTATCTTGTTGTAGCTCATCTAAGAGAATGAGATCTACTTGGTCAAATGATAACATATTCCTATATTTTGTTGCAAAGATACGATTTTTTAGGCAAAAGCACTAATTTTAGTTGCTAAAATTAGTGCTTTTTAGATTTCTATAACTGTTATTAATTCATTTTATAAAATATTACTCTATTTTTATCCATTTACCTGTGGTATGAGTATTATAGTTTTTATCATACATTGCTTCTGCATAAGTTCCTGAAAGATAGTACTTCCCTTTATAAGAAGCATTTAGCTTAAGAGTAAAGGTTTTTGTTTTCCCTGCACCTAATCCAAAATAGATAAGAGCACGGTCATCACGAATATCAGCATAATCCCATTTATCATTTTGGTCTCCATAGTCGGTAAAGCGAGTATTGATAACCTCCCATCCAGAAGGAATAAATTGAGTAAGAGCCACATTAGAAATAGCACTTTGAGTAGTATTTGTAACTGATATTTTAGCTACAAAACTTGTTCCTTGAGGAAGTGATTCTACCGAAAGATTTCCATTCTTATCAGAAGAGAAGCTCGTCTGGATAGCTAGTCCATTCTGTTGGATAAGTTCTTTTCCTATCGGGAGAATACCACTAGTAACTACTCTTGCATAAAGGGTAATTGCTGATTTGTTCTGTAGGCTGAGCTTATGATTTCCTTGAGCTACATTAAGCTTTTTGGTTGTCATTCCTGTATTACCACTGGTAAGGGTTCCATTATCAGTTGTACTCTGGTAAGCAAGAGAAAAAGCCTTTCCTGCCTTATTTTTAGCTACATAAAGAGCCATTGCATAAAGGCTATAAGCGGTTGTCTGGGTACTTAGCCACTCTTGAGAAGAGAGCTTTTCAGAAATCTTCAAGGCTAATTCAGCTGCTATCTGTGTTTTACCCAATAATAAAGCTGTTTCCAAGGACATTGCTTGATTACGCAAAGAAGAACCATAGCCATAATTATTCTCTGTCTCCGTATCAAAAGTAACCCGCTTGAAGAGCTCTTCCGCAGCCTTTTTCTCTCCTGCAATAGCATAGGCTGCTGCCAATCGTGAGAGTGCTTCCCCTGAGAGTCCCGAAGCTTCTCTTAACCTATTCATAGAGGCTATATCTGGAGATTTGGCAAGTGCCAAGGTATATAACCTATAAGCTTGATTAAAGGCTGCATTAGAACCATTAGGAGTCCAATTACGGGCTAATGTCTTCTGATAAGCAATCCATTTAGTCTTGCTTCCTGAAGGAAGAGCAAAGCCTTTTCGTTCTGCCTCTATATAGAATTGTCCTATATAGGAAGTTACCCACTCATCGGCGTAATCCAATCCTTGCCAATAGGAAAACCCTCCATTAGGTAATTGATTTTCAGAAACTTTACGTATGGCCGCCGTTACATTCTTCTGTACTTCCTGCTGTTGCGTCAATGAGAGCGTTTCAAAATCAGCTAAATAAAGCTGAGGGAAAGCTCCTGAGGTAAGCTGTTCTCCACATCCGTGAGGATACTCAATAAGATATTTTAAGCGTTGTGCCAAATTGACTCCAGGGAAGCTTGAAACTTCCAAAATACTCTCTCCCGTTCCTTTTTCTCCAAATGCTTCAAAAGAAATATTTCCTGAAGTATTGGGTTGTAAAATTAGAGATTTCACTTGATAAATCTTAGGATTAGGATTATAGACATCCATTTCCACGTCATAAACTGCCCTTTCATTCCCTGAAATAGCCTCAACTGTAATCTTACCTATTCCTATTTCATTTACTTTCAAACTAAAGTAAGCCATTTTCTCGGCTGGGGCTGTAAATGTTACTTGCTGTTGAGCTTGTCCTTGTAAAGAAAACTTCTCATTAGTTTTAACTCGGACTGTTACATTTTTTATCTGTGGTTCAGTAGCAAAAACAGTTATAGGTAAGGTAATTTCCTCACCAGGTACTGCCTTACGAGGTAAGGAAGCCAATACCATCAGAGGACTAGTTACAGGAACAGTTTTCTCTACACTTCCAAAGGCATTATGCTGTACATCGGAAGCTATAACCATCACACGAGCAGAACCCACATAATTAGGAATATTTATTTTATGAGATTTCACACCTGATGGTAAGTAGAAAGGACCTTGAACTATTGTCAGAGGCTTAAAGCGATTTGCTTTTTTAGCTTGTCCTGCTCCTAAATCCTCATCCCCCCCGATACTAAATACCTGATTTATTGTTCCTCCAAAAGCTCCTATAACATCATTATAAATATCCCACGTTCTTACCCCTAAAGCTGTTTTAGTAAAGAAAGTATTCCACGGATTAGGGGTTCTAAAACGAGTAAGATCAAGCAAGCCATCCTCTACAATAGCCAAAGAATAGGTCATTGGTTTTCCCGTTTTTTCTCTTACTTTAATTGTAACTTGTTTTTCTGGACGAAGCACTTCAGGCATCTCTATAATAGGTTCAAGCCTTGTTTTAGGATCATATACTGAAATAGGTGCAATTCCATATAAGCGGATAGGTGCATCATTCTTTGTCTGCGCGTGAGGTTGCAGAAGAGTTACATAAAGATACACATTAGGTGCCATATCACTTGTAATAGGCAAGTGATAAGTAGTTTTACCTTTTTGGGTATTTACCCAATAAGTCTTTAGGACTTTAGAGCCATTTTCTACAGAAATTAGAGCTCGCCCTCCTTGATCCGAAGGGAAAGTAAGGAGTACCTTCTCTCCTACTTTATACTCTTTTTTATCAGTAGAAAGCATTAGCATAGTAGCATCTTTTCCAGCATCCTCCTCATTTTGCCCCCAAGAGTAAAAATAAGCAGCAATTCCTGCTTCGTGTTGGCTTTCTGTATCCTCTACCAAGAAGAAATATCTTCCTGCTTCATCATCTTTTATTTGAATATCAAAAGTAGCCTTACCATCACTATGAGTAGTAGCTTCCTTAGTAAAAGCAAGCCCTTGAGAAGGAGATGAATTATAAGTAGATATATTATATTCTGATACATCCCACCACCAGCTTTTTTCTACTTTGTAAGCAAGGAGCTTAACCTTACGCCCTGCAATAGGCTTCCCTTCTTCAGAGACTACCAAAGTTTGGAATTTAGCCACTTTCCCTGTCTGATAATCCTCTGTATTAGGAGCAAGAGGTTTTATACCTACATAAGAGGCATAAGGAGAATAAGTGGCTGAAGTAACATCTGTACTAAAGTCACCTCCTTGCTCATTAGCTTGGGTAAGGAAATTGACCTTGAGCATTTGGGAAGCATTCTGTAACTTCTTAGGTTGGAAGAAGAAGGAAGCGCTTCCTTTCTCATCTGTTTGTCCTTCAAATACACTAATTTCCTGTGAAGTAGGTGGAAAAGAAGTATTATGGAAAGTATAGCTTTCATAGCCCTTGAAAGGATTAGACTTAGGATATAACTTCCCTGTAACAATTACTTTCACCTCATTGGCAGGAACACCTTGTAACCAATCTACTTGTAGAGTAGCGTTTTGTCCTTGATTAGAGATAAACTTATCTGTGAGACTATTATTAATTTTAAGACGATTGGGCTTAATGGTCTCTATTTTTATCGTCTTACTATAAGTAGAAGCTCCTACATTTACCTGACAAGACCAATTTCCTGTAAGAGCCTCAGGATGTGTATGTAAGGTAAATAAATAGTGGTTTTGTAGATTAGAATTCTTAACTATCTGTTGCATTACTTTTCCATTAGGATCTGAGAAAGTAAGCTTAATAGGAAGCCTTTCTGGAAGCTTATTCGCATAATCATTAAAAATAAATCCTACAGAAATACTATCACCTGGTCGCCATACTCCACGTTCTGTATAAAGGTAACCATTACGCCCTTTTTCAAGCTCCAATCCTCCTACATCATAACTACTCACGGACTGACTAGCCCCATCATTAATCTTCACATAAGTAGTATTATTATTCTTACGTGCGATAGCAAAATAAGCCTGCTTGGAGGTTTTTACAAAAGCTATTCCTTCAGCATTTGTACTTGCCTCAGAGAGTTTTTGTTGTTGATAATCATATAGTTCTACTTTAGCTCCTGCAACTGGAGCTGTAGAAAGCAGATCATTAACTACCACAGTATAATCATCTTCCTGCCCTCTCTTGACTACGACTCCCAAGTCTGTCGCCAATACATTTGTCTCTACTGCTTTATTATAATAGTAGCTATCTGTACAAGGGTCATCTCTTTCGTCCCAATCATAGTAATAATATTCATCATAATCATAATAATCACTATCCCCTCCTTCTTCTGCTATAAGAAGATTTTCTTCCTTAATAGGTGTATTATCTGGATTACAGTTCAGGGCATACTCTCGCTTGAAGTCTATTTTTACTCGATAAATAGCCCCAGGCTCAGGCTTTATGAGCTTAGAAAGATCCAAGGCGTGTGTGCTCCACTTAGAAAGTGAATTTTTGGTAACCGATTGTATAGGAATTTGCTTACGAGCTATTGTTGCTCCTACTCTACGCAATCGAGAGGCACCATTAAGATCATTTTCTTGTAAGAATTGGAGTACATTATTCTGATAGATACGTAAGACACTTACTTCCACTGCTCTAAGATTAATCGTCTGGAAATTAATCTTAAGATTCTGAGAACTAGGCAGAAGTGTTCCATTACGTACTAGGCGTACTTGAGGTTTGATAGGATCAAAAGTAAGCTTCCCTGAGAAATCATACTTCATACGATCTCCATACTGGCTTTTGATTCCTTGATATACTTTTATTTTGACCTCATTATCAAAATTCACATCACTATATACCTTAAGTATATTCCCTGAGGTAGAATATTTGAACTGAGAGTCATAATTCTCTACAGTAACTAGCCCACGGAAATCCTGATTCTTCTCTATAGGAGCAGAGAAGATGAGATTAAATGAGTTATTCTCCCCTTCATTCTGAAGAAGCTGAACAACCCCAAAGCTATCATTCTTAGGTATATTAATAGAAGCTTCTCCCTTACTAGTGATATCATAAGCTCCTCCATCCCAGCGTATCTCAAGCAACTGGCTTCCTTTCTCAGGAGAAGGAATACTATCTATAACAATAGGCATTTCCTTAGCAGCCTCACTACTAAGTGCCTTAACCTGTAATCGCTTACCACCTATAGTTGCAAAAACCATATTAGGTATCATCTCTGGAGAAAGCTTGTCACTAGCTTCTATCTGTGCATTAAGAAAATAATAATCAGGACTATAAGACTGTAAATCACGTGTATTGACTTCAAATAAAAGATTTTGAGTACGTACACGAAAAAAGAATTTCTCTTGTTCCTTATTTACATTCAGTACCTGTGAGAGATTAAATATTACTTGATACTCCTTATTATAGGAAAGAGGTTCTCTAGGAACAAATTTCACAGAATTACCTTCAAAGGTAGCATACCCATCTACCTTAGGAGAAAATTCAAAAACTTTCTCAGTGTCTATATTCTCAATCTGTTCAATATCTAAAGACTCTGTTAAGAGTACTTCAATAGGTTCTTCAGTGGAAATAAGCCCTGAGGTAAAACCTGTTATATACTCCTTGAAAAGAGTAGGATCACTGTCCTTGTAACCATTATTCTTCTTACAAGAGACAAATAAGCATAAAACAACAAGAATAGATAAATAGTTCTTCATTGGGTTCTATTTTTTTATTATTAGCGGGCAAATATAAGCATATATTTCCATTTATCAAAATATTTTTAGCGAAATATTCTTAAATTTTATCTCTACCAATATGTTTTTTTATCCTGAAAATTATTCTCAAAAAATCATATAGATTTGCAAAAAAATATTTTCTTTTTCTTTGGTGGAATAATTTTTTTTCATAGCTTTACACCCGAAAAACAATCATTTTATTTATTCTCTAATGTAAATTAAATTTCTATGAACACGTATGTATTGATTTTAGAATTTCTTTTCCTCTTGGGAATGCTCTATGCAGGGAGCCGTTATGGAGGAATCGGGCTTGGAGTTATCTCTGGTATAGGCTTAATTATTGAAGTTTTTGTATTCAGAATGCCTCCTGCCTCAGCTCCCATTGAAGTAATGCTGATTATCCTCGCTGTAGTTACTTGCGCTTCTATTCTGGAAGCCGCTGGAGGATTAAAGTTTATGCTTCAGGTAGCAGAAAAAATCCTACGAAAAAATCCCAAACAAATTACTTTTTTAGGACCTATTGCTACTTATACACTTACTTTTATGCTTGGAACAGGACACGCAGTGTATTCTATTATGCCTATTATTGGAGATATAGCCTTAAAGAATAAAATTCGTCCTGAGAGACCAATGGCAGCAGCCTCTGTAGCTTCTCAGCTTGCCCTCACAGCTAGTCCTATCTCTGCTGTTGTTAATGTATATCTAGGCAAGGCTCTTATTGATCTTTTTCACTTACAGGGAGGAGCTAACCTAACATTACTCAATGTCCTTTCTGTTACACTACCCGCTACCTTCTTAGGAATGTTGGCAATGTGCCTCTATAGCCTTCGTAGAGGAAAAGATCTGGAAAAAGATCCAGAGTACCAACGCCGATTACAGGATCCTACCTACAGAGACCTTATCCTTAATAGTACCAAGACTACCCTAAATGATTATATACCACAGTCCGCCAAGAATGCTGTATATATATTCCTTTCCTCTATTGTAATTATTGTTATTCTAGCCCTTTATGAAGATATCCGAACTTTTGAAGTTATAAAAGAGGGAGTTGTCACTAAAAATATTGTTTCTATGGGAGTTATTATCCAGATGGTAATGCTTTGTTTTGGAGGTATTATTCTTATTTCGTGTAAGACTCCTGTAAGACTTGTTCCAGAAGGTGTTGTATTCAAATCAGGAATGGTGGCTTGTATTGCTATCTTTGGGATAGCTTGGATGAGTGACACTTATTTTACTTATGCAATGCCTTATTTTGAGCAAGGAATCACTTCAATGGTAAAAGCTTATCCTTGGACATTTATATTTGCTCTTTTTGCTGTTTCTGTAGTAATCAACAGCCAAGCTGCAACAGCTAAAATGATGCTTCCTGTAGCCATTGCGATGGGACTTCCTGTTCCTCTACTAATAGGTATTATGCCTGCCACCTATGCTTATTTCTTCATTCCTAATTATCCATCAGATATCGCCACCGTAAATTTTGATCCTACCGGTACCACCAAAATAGGAAAATATTATTTCAATCATAGCTTTATGGTTCCTGGGCTTATTGCAGTGGGAATATCATGCCTTGTGGGGATTGGATTAGCTGAGATCTTCATCCGTTAAAAATCCTTTAAAAAGAAATTAAGTAAAACTACTAATAAAATAGGTGTTATCAAGCACCTATTTTATTTTCAATTCTAAAGAGTATTTTCAAAAAAAGACACCTATTACAGTGTCTCTTTTGCTCCCCCTACTGGACTTGAACCAGTGACCCTCTGATTAACAGTCAGATGCTCTAACCAACTGAGCTAAGGAGGAATATTTTTATGTTTTGGAAAACTTTATTTATCTATCAATTTTCCGAGTGCAAAGGTACAACTTTTTTTGAAACTGACAAATTTTTTAAGCTATTTTTTTCAAATTATTTTTTATTTCATTGATTTTCATTTATTTATATTAAAAAATAATTTAGGAAATAATTCTTCTGGGGGCTTTTTAGAGAATAAAATCCGAAAAGTAGCCTGCAAAAAACCTATTCCATAACTAAAAAATTGAATACAAACTGCCTTAATAGAGAGGAATCCAATCTCTGTACTATGATTTATATGCCTGCTATCAAAGAATATTAAGGTAAAATAAATCAAATAAGGAAGTAGAAATTCCCAGAAGCCAAAAACTGTCGCAAGAAAAGCAAAAACAAATCCTAGTAAAAAAAGTGTAGGAAACCAATGGACTATTTTTCTATAAGAAGGATGCCAAAGGTTAAGAATAGCACGTGTCTGTCCAAATTTTCTTACTTGTATATTATATTTTTCCCAAGAAATGCGTCGCTTATGATACACAAATGCCTCTTCTATAAAAGCTGTTTGAAAGCCTGCTTTCCATAAGCGAATGGTCAGATCTGGATCTTCCCCTGGGTGTATATAGCCAAATCCTCCAGTAGCCTCAAATGCTTTACGAGAAATCCCCATATTAAAACTACGAGGTTCAAACCGACCTATTGTATGTTTACTCCCTCGAATTCCTCCTGTGGTGAGCAAGGAAGTCATTGCATAGTTAATTGCTTTTTGTATAGGAGTGAAGGTATCTGTAGCAGCATCGGCTCCCCCAAAGCAATCCACATAATTTTGCTGAAGAAAATCATTAACCACATCCAAATAATGAGTAGGCAATAAACAATCAGAATCCAAAATGATAAAATAATCTCCTTTAGCTCTCTGCATCCCAAAATTACGACTATCTCCAGGACCTGTATTAGGCTTAGTCAAATAAGTAATATCTATTCTATTCTGAAAAGAATCCACCACCTCTTGTGAGGAGAGTGTAGAGCCATCTTCTATAACTAAAGTCTCAAAATCCCCCGTAAAAGTTTGCTGAACTAGTGTTTCCAGAAGTTCTTTAACTTCATCAGGTCGGTTATATACAGGTATAATAAAAGAATATTTCATCGGTTATATACTAATTAAAATAAAAACTATTAAGAATTAGAAATAAACATAACATCTTGCAAAGATAATAAAAAAATAAAAGGTAATAGAAATTCTATTACCCTTTATCAATCAGTTAATAATAATTAACAAATAATAATTATCTATAATATTCTATCGTACGTTCTGTAATATAAGTAGCCTTACCATCAGCATACTGGGTTAGTTTTACCCAATTTTTATGTTCATCTAGCTTGAACTGCTGTACTAATTTGGAAGTAAGCTCTCCTTTAGGATTAAAAGTTTTGGTCTCAATCAGTTCTCCTAAGCCATTATAAAGAAACTTAATAACAAAAGCCAAACTTCCATTAGTATTACGGACTTGTTGTTCTATTTTATTTCCAGCCTCATCATATTTGTAAATACTCTTCTGGATAAGTTCTCCATAAGAATCATATTCAGCACGTTCTGTAAGTAATCCCTTTGCATCATAAGTATGAGTTGTTCTCTGTACTATACTATTATCCTTATCATAGTTGATACGTTCTATTTCATTCCCTCTTTTATCATACTTATATACATATCGGAACAATGGTTTCTTATCTATATCTATGCTTTTTACTTCAATGATTCTTCCTTCCGCATCATAAGTATAAGCATCCTTTTTCCAGAAGTTACCAAAGCTATCATATTCGTCAGTAGTTAAGAGCTTGGGGTTGGGTAGCTCATCATAAGAAGGTTCCTTATTACTAATAGCTTTAGTTTCTACTTTATCAGGAACTGCAGCTGTAGTAGAATAAGATTTGCGATTCTCCTGAGCATCATATACACTTACTTCTGTACGATTTCCTTTGTTGTCATATGCATACTGAAATCTTTTCCATAAAGCTCCTTTTACATTAATCTCATCTTCAATAATACTATTAACTTTCTCAGGAGCAATGAGTTCAGTAAAATACTCTTCTTTTTGTTCTACTTTCCCTTTATCATTATACTGCCAAGTACATTTGTAAGCGGTTTGGTTCTTAATAGTAATCACTTTCTCAAGCATATTATTATTAGCATCATAACGATAGGATTCTCTTGAAAGAAGGTTTGCTTGTGGATCAAAACTATCTTTTTCTACAATATTTCCTCTGTTATCATAACGATAAACATAACGCCATAGAAGAGTTCCTTTCTTATCATAAGAAGCTTCTTCTGTTTTTTGTCCTTTCTTATCATATCGATAGGTTACACGACCTCGGAAGCCTTCTTCTCCTTTCTGAAGAGCTTGCGTAACAGTTTTCACCTCACGAGAAGGATCTTTCTTAGGAGCTATATTTTCCTCCTTTCTTCCTTCATATGAATATTTTTTAGTATACCACACACTTCCATTGGCGTAGTAAGCAATTCGTTCTGTGATATTTCCTTTTTTATCATAAAGAGTAAGGAAATTATCCATTCCACGAGCTACTTCACCTTTCCCAAAGTGTCCTTCTCCCTTATCCAGAGCCTTGTAAGTGGTGATACGAATACTCTTAACTGGTCCCGACAGGGTGTTCTTGTATTCTTTTTTATCAGAATCCTGAGCAAAAGTAAGTGTTGCGATGCTCAAGAAAGAAAAGCAAAAAATCTGTTTTGCTTTGAAAAAATTTGTTCTAATAATCATTGACTTTTTATTTTTAAAATACAAAAAATTTTAGGTTAAAGATAAAAATTGCTTTTATTTTTTGTACTCTTGTGGTATCTTGAACTGTAAAAAAGGAGAATTACTTCTCCTCTTTTAAGACACCCCTAACATAAGTAAGGTGAATCTGCTTAATGGATATAAAATCATCTATTAAAATTTTTTGCAAATATACAATTTATTTTTATTCTTACAATATCCTAAAAAATATTTTAAACATATTTTAACTTTAAAAATAAATTTTTTGTTACAAACAAACAATTATTAATTAATAATATGAAAATAAAAATATTTTTAATAGTTTTCAACATCCAAAAGAACATAAACAACAAACTATTTTATTTATTAAATATGTTAAATATAGTTTATTTTACAAATAATTTTAAAATGATAAACTCGAAAAATACTAATATAATATTCAAAAGTATTTTATTTGTTCCAAGAAAAATTATTTGATAAGCAAATTTAAATCTTTTAATAAAACCTTTTGTGTGTTATATAAAAAGCCCTATCAAATATAATGCCATTTTTTGTAATCTCATCTAAATTCGCAAATATTTTGCAAAAAAATAGCTTTATTCAAATATTATTATGTATTTTTGCCTCGACAAAAACAGTCTCTTTCAATAATGAAAAAACTATTTCTTCCACTAATTATTACCATAGCAACCTTTTCTTTACTAGCAAGGCTCTTTTACTTGCAAATTATTGTAAAAGAGCAAAGTAAAGACAGTATTGCCAGTGATATAGCGATAGAAGTAGCCTATGATTATCCTCAAAGAGGATATATATATGATCGTAACGGAAAACTACTGGTAACCAATCAGTCTGCTTATGACATTATGATTGTTCCTCGTGAAGTAAAGGCTATGGATACTCTGGAGTTTTGCAATATGGTAAATATTAGCAAAGAGCAATTTCTTACCAATTTTGAAAAAGCAAAGAATTATTCCCCCCGTAAGCCTTCGGTTTTTGTAAGCCAGCTATCTAAGGAAGAATTTGCTCCTCTACAAGAAAAATTACGAAAATACCCAGGATTCTTCGTTCAGAAGCGTTCATTACGCCATTATGAAACTTTCAGTGGTGCCAATGTACTGGGATACATCAGTGAAGTGAATGACTGGGAACTCAAGAACAACCCTTACTACCTAGCAGGAGAAATTATAGGAAGACAAGGAGTTGAGAAACAATATGAGGATTTCCTAAGAGGAAAAAAAGGAGTAAGATACCTACAAAAAGACAAATACAATCGAGTAATCGGTTCCTATAAGAATGGTATTTATGATACACTTCCCATTGCTGGAAAATCCTTAGAACTGACCCTTGATGAAGAACTACAAACCTATGGAGAGATGCTAATGGAATGCAAGCGAGGAAGTATTGTAGCCATTGAACCTAAAACGGGTGAAATCCTCGCACTGGTTTCTGCTCCATCCTATGACCCAAACTTATTAGTAGGAAGAAAACGTTCTGAAAATTACACACTTCTATATAATGACTCCATTGCCAAACCATTATTCGATAGAGCTTTATTAGCAGAATACCCTCCCGGTTCTACTTTCAAGCCCTTTACTGCTCTTCTAGGCTTAAAAGAAGGGGTAATGACTCCTCAAAGCCTTGTGTCCTGTAGTGGTGGCTATCATTATGGTTCCCGTACAATGAAGTGCCACCATCACGCTTCTCCTCTGGATATGGCTCACGCTATTGCCAATTCCTGTAATGCCTATTTTGCCGTTGAATACCGTAAAATTATTGAAAAATACAAATCTCCTTCTCAAGGAATTACTGCTTGGAATGAGGACTTAAAGAGTTTTGGGTTTGGAACATTCCTAGGTAGTGATTTCCCTATTGGTAGAAAAGGATATATTCCCGATGCGGCTTTCTATAACAAACAATATGGAGAAAATGCTTGGGCTGCTACCTATAATATCTCCAATGGAATCGGGCAGGGAGAAGTATTAGTAACTCCCTTACAGCTTGCCAATGGTGTAGCCGCTATCGCTAACAAAGGCTACTTCTATACACCACATATTGTTAGAAAAATTGATGGAAAAACAACTCCTTTTTCCCAATTTACAGAAGCTAAACAAACTCATATTGACCCTAAATATTTCGATGCAATTCTACAAGGGATGCATATGGCTTATACAGGGGGAACTGCACGTGGAACTCAGATAGATAGCATCAGTGTAGCTGCCAAAACAGGAACTGCTGAGAACTATGTCCGTATCAATGGAAAAAGAATGCAACTGACTGACCATTCCATCTTTATGGCATTAGCTCCTGTAGAGGATCCTAAGATTGCTATTGTAGTAATTGTAGAAAATGGATATTTTGGAGCACGTATTGCAGGACCTATCTGCTCACTGATGATTGAAAAATATCTAACTAAGAATATCAAACGAAAAGACCTAGAAAAGACAATGCTTGAGAAAAGCCTAGAAGAGGAATATGCTAAACCTTATTCTGGTCGTCCTTTCTCTATTAACAAATAAGATTCTCTATGCTGAAACACTTAGACTGGATTTGTGTACTATTATATTTTTCCTTAGTAGGAATTGGTTGGATGTGTATCTATGCGACAGGTTATAATCCTGAAACAACACATCTATTAGACTTCTCTCAGCACGCTACTAAGCAGCTGTTTTTCATCAGTACCAGTCTGATTTTTATCTTATTTATTTTAGCTATAGAACCTCGTTTTTATGAAAATTCAGCCGAAGTTTTTTACTTCATTGCTATGCTTCTTCTTGCGGGAGTACTTATCTTTGGGAAAACAATCAATGGTGCCAAGGCTTGGTATGCAATAGGTCCCATTACTCTACAGCCTGCGGAATTTGCCAAAACAGCTACTGCCATTCTTTTTGCAAAGCATCTGAGTTATTTACAAACTGATATTCGGCATTTCAAAGACTTACTCTACACCCTGCTCATTATCCTAATTCCTTGTGCTTTAATTATTCTACAGCCAGACCCTGGTAGCACTCTTGTATATGGTTCTTTTATCTTTGCCCTCACACGAGAAGGGATGAGTACTTCCTTTGTTTTCCTCTTACTTTTATTCCTTGGAGTATTTCTCTCTACTTTAAAGTTCGGAATAGGAAATACAATTACTTCCTTTATTTTCCTAACACTTGTTTTCGGATATTGGGTAAAAAAACGTAAGGGACATATTCCTTATAAGAATATGATTCTTCTGGTTATTATTTGTGTTATTACTGCTTTTTCTGCTAATTTTGTCTTCTATAAAGTCTTCAAACAGCATCACCGAGACCGATTCAGTCTTTGGTTAAGATTAGAAAACGAAATCACTGATAGCCAAACACTTCGACAAACCGTTGCCTATAACACTCTCCAAGCCGAATCAGCTATTTCCTCTGGAGGTCTCTCTGGAAAAGGATTCCTTGAGGGAACTCTTACCAAAGGAAATTTTGTTCCTGAACAACATACTGATTATATATTTACTACTTTAGGAGAGGAATGGGGATTCTACGGAACCTCGTTGGTAACCTTACTTTTTGCAATTCTTTGCTTAAGGATATGGTACTTAGCAGAGATTCAAAAAAGCAAATTCTATCGTATCTATGGCTATTGTGTAGCCTCTATCTTCTTTGTACATTTCTTTGTCAATATCAGTATGGTTATAGGAATTATGCCTACTGTAGGAATCCCTCTCCCTTTCTTTA
The DNA here is from genome assembly GCF_963525585.1 of uncultured Capnocytophaga sp. Lineage (NCBI taxonomy): Bacteria > Pseudomonadati > Bacteroidota > Flavobacteriia > Flavobacteriales > Flavobacteriaceae > Capnocytophaga > uncultured Capnocytophaga sp. The sequence goes on from NZ_CAURLX010000002.1 coordinate 57,221, forward strand.
GTTATGGAGGTTCAGGGCTATGGGGCTTCACTATGCTCTTATTTATTTTTCTAAGATTAGCAATGAATAAAGAAAAACATTAAAAAAACACATTTTTTTTAGGTGTTTTCAGAAAAAATTCGTAAGTTTGTCTCATTATATCAAGTAAAATGATATTTTTTACTTTTATTAACACTACTTCTTGCCTATAAAAGAATTTTCTGAGAATAACTTTTGGGCAAGGTATTGGTACTAAAATGTGCATAAAACATCTAATTTGGTTATATCTATGAGACATTTTTTTATCCCTATAGGTTGCCTGCTTGCCCTCTCTGCCTGTCAGGACAATCCTAAAAAAGAAGAAGCTCAAGAAGCTTGGGAAAAGCTCTCCTATCCACAAACGCAACAGAAAGTGGTAGAAGATGACTATTTTGGAACGAAAGTAAGCGATCCTTATCGTTGGCTTGAAGATGACCAAAGTCCTGAAACAGAGAGCTGGGTAAAAGCTCAGAATGAAGTTACCTTTGGATACCTTCATTCTATCCCTTATCGCAATCAAATAAAAGCACAAGCAGAAAAGCTCTGGAACCACGAACAACTTACAGCCCCTTTTGATATAGGAGAGGATACTTATTATTACAAAAATAACGGTTTACAAGACCAAGATGTCCTCTACCGAAAGAACAAAGAGGGTAAAGAGGAAGTTTTTCTAGACCCCAATACATTTGCTTCCGATGGGACTACTTCTCTTGCAGGAGTGAATTTTACCAAAGATGGTTCTATGGTATGTTATCTCATTTCTGAAGGAGGAAGTGACTGGCGAAAAGCAATTGTTCTTGACACTAAAACCAAAGAGCAGATAGGAGATACCATTGTCAATATTAAGTATTCAGGAGGTTTTTGGTACAAAAATGAAGGTTTTTACTATTGTAGCTATGATAAACCTAAAGGAAGTGAACTTTCTGAAAAAACGGATCAAAACAAACTCTATTACCATAAAATAGGCACTCGTCAAAGCGAAGACAAGCTCATCTTTGGAGGTACTCCGGAAGAGAAAAATAGATATGTGGGAGGTTATGTATCCAATGACGAGAATTATTTGATTATCCGAGGAGAAGAAACTACTTCTGGAGGAAAACTATGGCTCAAAGACCTTAGAAAACCTAATAGCCCTCTTATCACTATCCTTAATGACTATTCTTCTGATACTTTTGTTCTTTCTATCAAGGGAGATAAGCTCTACTTACAAACCAACCTTAATGCCCCTAATGGAAAAGTAGTTGTTACTGATATTAAGAATCCCACACCTGAACACTGGAAAGATCTTATTCCTGAAACTGAAAATGTACTTACCCCTGTAGTGGCTGGGAATTATATTTTTGCTCAGTATATGATTGACGCTATTTCCGAAATTAAACAATATGACTTTGAAGGAAAATTTCTTAGAGAAATCAAGCTTCCTTCTATAGGGACAGCTAGTGTAGAGAGTGCTGAGGAAAAGGATACAGAAACATATTTTACTTTTGAGAATTACTATACTCCTCTAAGTATCTATAAATTACATTTAGAAACAGGAAAAACCGAACTCTACTGGGCTCCTAAAATAGACTTTAATCCTAATGACTTTGAATCCAAGCAAGTATTCTATACCTCCAAAGATGGAACCAAAGTTCCTATGATCATTACCTACAAAAAAGGGACTCCACTGGATGGAACTGCTCCTGCTACTCTCTATGGATATGGAGGGTTCAATATCAGTTATACTCCTTGGTTCTCAATTCCTTATGCTGTATGGATGAACAATGGAGGTGTCTTTGCGGTAGCTAATATCCGTGGCGGAGGAGAATATGGCACTAAATGGCACGATGCGGGTACGAAATTCCAAAAGCAGAATGTGTTCGATGACTTTATTGCTGCGGCAGAATATCTAGTAGATAAACATTATACTTCTAAGGAAAAACTAGCTATCAAAGGAGGTTCCAATGGAGGCTTACTTATTGGAGCTGTAATGACCCAGCGCCCTGATCTGATGCGAGTAGCCTTACCTTATGTAGGAGTAATGGATATGCTTCGTTATCACAAATTTACCTCAGGGGCTGGATGGGCTTATGATTATGGTACCTCTGACGACAGTAAAGAGATGTTTGAATACTTGTACAAATACTCTCCTGTACATAATGTAAAAGATGGTACTTGTTATCCTGCTACTCTTGTCTTTACTGGAGATCACGATGATCGTGTAGTGCCTGCTCATAGCTTTAAGTTTGCAGCCCAATTACAAAGCAAACAAGCCTGTAAGAACCCCGTACTTATTCGTATTGAGACCAATGCAGGACACGGAGCAGGTACTCCTGTAAGCAAAATTATTGACCAAATTGCGGACTGGCAATCTTTCTCTCTATGGAATATGGGATATAAGAAACTCCCTAACGAGAAATAGTTCTTTTTATACTAATATGCTAACAAATTAATTATACTACTTATGAGACATTTTTTTATCCCGCTTGGTTGCTTGCTAGCACTTTCTGCTTGCCAAGAGAATCCCAAGCCCAAAGACACCGATTCTATGAAAAACGAATTCAACTACCCTCCTACCAAAGAAGAAGTGGTAGAAGATGATTACTTCGGCACAAAGGTAGCTGACCCCTACCGATGGCTTGAAGATGACAAAAGTGCAGAAACTGCTCAATGGGTAAAAGAACAAAGTCAATTCACTTCAGATTACCTAAAGGCGATTCCTTACTTAAATACTATCAAAGACCAACTTTCCAAATTATGGAATTACGAAAAGGCAGGAGCTCCTTTTGTAGAAGGAGATTATACCTATTATTACAAAAATAACGGCTTACAAGACCAAAGTGTTCTCTACCGAAAAGATAAAGATGGTAAAGAAGAAGTATTCCTTGATCCTAATACTTTTGCTGCCGATGGTACTACTTCATTGGCTAGTATCAATTTTTCTAAGGATGGTTCCCTAGTATGTTACCTTATCTCTGAAGCTGGTAGTGATTGGAAGAAAGCCATTGTTCTTAATGCTAAAACCAAAGAACCTATAGGTGATCCTATCGTAGATGTAAAATTTGGAGGAGGTGCTTGGCGTGGTAATGAAGGTTTCTATTATTCTTCTTATGACAAACCTCAAGGAAGCCAACTCTCTGAAAAAACAGATCAAAACAAACTCTATTATCACAAGCTTGGCACTTCCCAAAAAGAAGATATACTTGTATTCGGTGGCACTCCAGAGGAAAAAAATCGTTATGTAGATGGTTATGTAACTGATGATCAAAGGTTTTTAGTAATCTCAGGAGCTGATGCTACTTCTGGTAACAAACTATTTCTTAAGGATTTAAAGAATGAGAAAGCTCCCTTAATAACTATCCTTGGAGACTTTTCATCTGACACCTATGTAATTGATACAAAAGGAGATAAGCTATATCTATATACCAACCTTAATGCTCCTAATGGAAAAGTAGTTGTTACTGATATTAAGAACCCTACTCCTGAACATTGGAAAGACCTTATTCCTGAAAATGAGAATGTGCTAGACGTAATCACCGCTGGAGGATATATCTTTGCCAAATACACTGTAGCCGCCCTTACTGAGGTGAAGCAGTATGACTTTACTGGTAAGTTTATCCGTGATATTAAGCTCCCTTCTATAGGAGTTGCAGGAGGCTTCTCTGCCAAGGAAAACCAAAAGGACACTTACTTCTGGTTCACCAATACTTATACTCCTACAAGCATCTATAAGTTAAATATAGAAAGTGGAAACTATGAGCAATATTGGAAACCTGCTATCAACTTTAACTCTAATGAATACGAATCCAAACAGGTGTTCTATACCTCTAAAGATGGTACTAAAGTACCTATGACTATCACTTATAAGAAAACAACTAAGCTTGATGGTTCTGCCCCTACCCTACTTTATGGCTATGGTGGATTCAATGCTATTACTTCTCCTTACTTCGGAGTAAGTATCGCCGTATGGATGAATAATGGTGGTGTATATGCTACTGCTAACATCCGTGGTGGTGGTGAATATGGTAAAAAATGGCACGATGCGGGTACTAAATTCCAAAAACAAAACGTTTTTGATGACTTCATTGCCGCTGCCGAATATCTTATCAAAGAAAAATACACTTCTTCTGAAAAATTAGCTATCAAAGGAGCTTCCAATGGTGGTCTATTGGTAGGAGCCGTAATGACTCAGCGTCCAGATCTTATGCGCGTTGCCTTTCCTGATGTGGGTGTAATGGATATGCTTCGTTACCACAAATTTACTGCTGGTGCTGGTTGGGCTTATGATTATGGGACTTCCGATGACAGCAAAGAAATGTTTGATTATTTGTACAAATATTCTCCTGTTCACAATGTAAAAGAAGGTACTTGCTACCCAGCTACTATGGTATCTACTGCTGACCACGACGACCGTGTGGTACCTGCCCACAGCTTCAAGTTTGCTGCTCAATTACAGAAAAAACAAGCTTGCAAAGATGTTCCTGTGCTTATCCGTATAGAGACCAATGCCGGACACGGAGCGGGTACTCCTGTTAGTAAAATGATTGAACAACACGCTGATGAACAATCTTTTGCTCTGTGGAATATGGGATACAAAGAATTACCAAATAAATAAATTCATCTTGGCTAATAAATAACTGTTTTTTTAATGCCAATAATGATTAACGTCGATGATAAATTATTAAATCATTACAGGTCGTTAGCATTATTGGCATTAATAATTAATTTCTAACAACTAAAAAAATGTCTATTACAATAGAAAAAGCTCTTACATCAGTAAGCGAAATGGAAAATGCTTACCATACTTGGAGAATGTACCCATTGGCTTCACGCAAAGAAATCATCATTCATATAAAGGAAAAACTCCTCACCCACACTGAACTCTACGCTAAAGCTATTACTACTGATATGAATAAGCCATTAGCACAATCTATTGCTGAAGTAAAGAAATGTGCTAGTCTCTGCGATTATTACTTATCTCATATTGACAATTTTCTCCAACCTCAATCTCTACAAAGCAATTGGACAGAAAGTTATGTAATTTTAGAACCCTTAGGAGTTCTCTTAGGAGTAATGCCGTGGAACTTTCCCTTCTGGCAGGTATTCCGTGTAGCTATCCCAAACCTACTATTGGGAAATGTACTGGTAATAAAGCACGCTTCCAATGTTCCCAGCGTAGCAACATTATTAGAAGAAATCTTCTTTGATGAGTCTTTAGGTTTCCCTATCTACAAAAACCTACCTTTGCCCAGCCAGCATATAGAATCCATTATTGCGCATCCAGCTATCAAAGGAGTTACCCTTACTGGAAGCGAACCTGCGGGAAGATCTGTAGCACAATGTGCAGGCAAGCACCTAAAAAAATCTGTATTAGAATTAGGCGGAAGTGCTGCTTTTATTGTTTGTAAAGATGCCGACCTTACAAAAGCAGTGAATACTGCTGTTAATGCTCGTATGCAGAATGCAGGGCAGAGTTGTATTGCAGGCAAGCGAATCTTAGTTCAAGAATCCATAGCTCAGCCTTTTATAGAAGCCTTTACCGAAAAGGTAAAAGCTCTTAAACAAGGCGACAAATACGACCTCAGCACTGAGATAGGAGCTATGGCACGAGAAGACTTAGCTATAGAAATAGAAGATATGGTACAAGAAAGCCTTGCTGAAGGAGCTACCCTTCTATGTGGAGGTAAGCGTACAAAATCCTTTTACGAGCCTACCGTCCTCACTGGAGTCACTCCTACTATGCGGGTTTTTAGGGAGGAAACCTTTGGTCCTGTAGCAGTTATCACTACTTTCAAAGATTTTGAAGAAGCAATCACCCTGAGCAACCAATCTGATTTTGGCTTAGGAGTAGCTATTTTCTCCCAAAATGTAGATTTTATAAAATCACAAGTATCTCGCTTTGAGGAAGGCGCTGTATATATTAACGAAATGCTTATCAGTGACCCTCATTTACCTTTTGGAGGTATCAAAAACTCAGGATATGGGCGCGAACTTTCTCACTTTGGTGTATTAGAATTTGCTAACATCAAAACTGTGGTAGTAAAGTAATCCTCTCTAACAAATTTTGTAGCTCAATGTTCTGATATATAAAATATTAGGCTCCTTATATGAAAAATTCTCTTTTTAAAATAATTACAACCATCGAATAAAAAAATTATCATACTTACAATCATAGCTATTATCTTATATTTTTAGTTCATTCCTGCTATATGTAGAGAAAGAAAATGAGATAGAGATGAATAAAAATTACCAAATGTGTTATAATACGACTGACATAAAATTCCTATATGATGATTTCTATTTTGATTTTACTGATAGAATAAAAGATAGTGATTTCCAAGGAACACAAATACTTCATATTCACCATCATACGAAGAACACTTCATTTATAAATTATAAAATTGATGTAGATAGAATAATTATAAATAGCAACGAAATAGATTTAAAGACACAAGATACAATTAAAATCATCACAAAAGACTCTATTTTCACTCTCAGAGACTTTAGAAATTACAGCAGATATGGAGGAAAAAAATTTCTAGAATGTAATTTTGGAAGTTGTATTATAAATAACAAGAAAAGAATTTGTCAAGATATAGGAATTTTTATGTACAGTAATCTTGGTAATTTTTAAAATATATTTAAAAATTTATATGACAAAATATTTAAAAACAATAAATTACATCAAAGAATCACCTAAGATGCAATTTATTGTTTTTATAAAATTTAAATATTCTTAATAACCCAATATTTTAAGCATATCTTCTGCTTTTTGTTGTTCTAAAAATAAATGGGAAGTGATTTCTCCATTCTTATCCTTATCTATAAGAACAATTTTAGGCTGTGGAATCAAGCAGTGCTGTAGCCCTCCTACCCCTCCTATGGAATCTTGATAAGCCCCTGTATTAAAGAACCCTATATATAAAGGTTTGTTTTTATTATACTTAGGTAAATAGATGGCATTCATATTTTGTTCGCTATTGTAATAATCATCTCCGTCACAGGTAAGCCCCCCTAGTAATACACGTTCGTACTCATCATTCCAACGGTTAATAGGAAGTAATACAAAACGTTTGTTAATTGCCCAAGTATCAGGAAGCGTTGTAATAAAAGAAGAATTAATCATATTCCATTTTTCTCGGTCATTTTGTTGTTTCTGATACATAATCTCATAGATAGCTCCTCCTGCTTCTCCTACAGTAAAGCTCCCAAATTCAGTAAAAATATTAGGAACAGGTACCTTCTCTTGATCACAGGCAATTTTTATCTGGCGGATAATCTCATCCACCATATAAGCATAGTCATACTCAAATGCCAATGAAGTTTTGATAGGGAATCCTCCTCCTATATTCAAGCTATCCAGTTCTGGAGCCACTTTCTTAAGCTGAATATATACCTTAAGACACTTAAGAAGCTCATTCCAATAATAAGCATTGTCCTTAATTCCTGTATTGATAAAGAAATGTAATAGCTTAAGGGTTACTTTCTTATTATCTTTAATTTCCCTATTATAGAAAGGAAGAATATTCTTATAACCAATTCCTAAGCGACTTGTATAGAATTCCGAACGAGGATCCTCCTCCGAAGCTATCCGAATTCCTATATTATAGGAACCCTTTACTTTCTGATCAAAAAGATTAATTTCTTCATAATTATCAATAATAGGCATACAACGATCATATCCTTTATTGATAAGATCTGCGATACCATCTATATAACCATCACGCTTAAAACCATTACAAAGAATATAATTCTCTTTACTTAAAAGCCCTTCTTGAATCAAATTATTGATAATATTAATATCAAAAGCTGAAGAAGTCTCCATATGAATATCATTCTTAAGAGCTTCTACCATTACGTGCTTAAAGTGAGAACTCTTAGTACAATAGCAGTAGTTATATACACCCTGATACTTATGTTTCTTGATAGCCTTTTCAAACCAACGCTTAGCACGCTGGATATTCTCTGAAATTCTTGGCAAATACATAAACTTCAAAGGAGCACCATACTGGCGTACTAGCTCCATTAGGTCTATATTATGAAAACGAAGCTCATCTCCTTCTAGAGTAAATTCATCTTGAGGAAAATAATAAGTCTGATCTATTAAATCTATATATTTATTTTTCATTTTATTTTACGTATTTATTCTTTTTAAATTAAGGTATAAGTTTATTTATTATAGGTAAAATAAAATTCAGATTCTTAAGGGTGCATACTTCCTATCCATTTTCTGGTAAAAAGACCTTATTTTTGAAATATAAAAGAGGAAAAAATCTCTGCACAAGTAAGCTTGTAAAGAGTTTTTTATAGAAGAAACAAGTGAGGGAGGCTCAATGAGTTTTCTCATTATGGCTACAAATTAAGATATAAGTAATATACAAAAATAACAACTCCAAAATGAGTGCAAATATACTACTTTTCTTTAAAATATAAGAAAAAAAGAAGAAAAAAAAACCGCCAAAAAATGACGGTTTTTGTAATAAAATTATAAATAATATACAATTATTTTAATTCGAAAGTTGCTCTACGAGCTAACTGACGTGCATTAGCAGCCTTTGCATTTACAGTCTTGTCTTCTCCTTTTCCTTCAAAAGAAAGCTTAGAAGCATCTACTCCTCTATCTACTAGTAATTGTTTGATTACTTCAGCTCTCTTAGCAGAAAGTTTTTGGTTGTAATTTTCTCCACCTAGCTCATCGGCATATCCTACTACTTTCACATTAGCACCTGAATTTTGTTTTAGGTAGTTAGCTACGAAATCAGCAGCCCACAAAGAAGATTTCTGAGGAGCAGAAGAATTATAATCAAAGTATACATTGATATATCCTTTTTCGATAAGTTCGCGAGCAGAATCACCTGAAGTGTAATCTTGTTTTTGTGCATTAGCTAAGTTACCATATTTCTCATTAAGATAGTTTTCCACTTCATCAGGAATACGGTTTCCGTTTCTATCATTCATCTTATCTTCTTTATCATCTAATCTCTTAGCTAAAGAAGCTACATCACTTTCTGCTTTTGCTAGACGTTCTTCAAGTTTTCCATCAGTAACTTTTCCTCCATCACTGTACCAGTCAGCATGTACTAGGTTACGTCCTAGTGCAATTTGTAGACCTACAGTTCCTGTAAAGTTTGATCCTTGGAATCCTCTCTTAGTAGTAGTAGAAAGTCCTTCAAAAGTTCTATTTTGTTTTGTATAGAAATATACAGAACCATCAAATAATAGAGTAACTCGGTTGCTCAAACGTATTTGAGGAGTAAGACCTAAAGTAATAAAAGCTAGGTTATCTGCTTTACTAAAATTATCTCCACTAAGCTGCCCTACTCCTACACCTCCGTGTAATAGTAATCCTAAATCACGAGTCCAATCTTCAAATGAAAGTACACGTCCTACATTAGCTACTGCTTGTAGGTTCACATTCCATAGATTTGATTCAAATTTAGGAGTATCTTTTTTCTCTTTAAAAGTTTCATACCCTCCTCCTAATCTTAAACCAAATTTGTTATTGAACATATAACGAACACCTCCGTTAGCTGTCCAAAGGTTTGGTGTTGCAGTCGTATATCCTGACGCAAATCCATAGGTAGGTTTGTTAACACCTCCATTTACATCTATAGACCATTTGTTGTATTCTTGAGCATTTGCACTCAAGGCTACTAAAGCTGTTAAAGCTAAAATTTGCTTTCTCATAAATGTGATTTTAAATTAATAATCAAATTTCATTAAACGTATAATGGTGCAAAGGTAATATTTTTTTTCAAATCAGAAAAATATTTTCCTATTTTTTTCTTTAAAATTCTTTTTTTATGATTTATTAATTTATAATTTAATAAATTTCAGTTACTTCTAAGTCTTCATACCTAAGAATATATACCCCTTGGTTCTCATAACCACCTCCTTTATGAGAGATTTTTATATATTGAAACTTATTCTCTTGGTAAGAAGTCTCCCCTAAGTTAGCTTCCTTAAGAAAATTTCCTTCTAAGCTAGTTCGTAATACAGCATCCATTGTTAGGTCAAAACCTCGGAAGGCATACTTTGTAGGAGAAGTCTTATAAGTCTTGTAATATTTCTTGATAAAAGAATTACTCTCTCCAGCATATCTATTGGCTGCAGGATAAGTAAATTTTAGAGCCGACAGCTGTGTATTAGAGATACTATTGTGGTCATAAGCATCTCCTTTTTCTAGGGTTGCCATAATAATATTATAGTTTCTGTTCCTTCCTGATATTCCTGCTACATTATATAAAATACGAATAGCATCAGAAAGGAATACAACATCATCGGAAGAGACAAAAACTATATTAGTTGCTTCTTTCACGAGTGCCTTTTGAATTCCTTGTATATTATCTACACTCTTAGCTTGTGAAAAAGAAGAAAGCAATTTTTCATTTAAATCCTTGCTCTTAGTATCAGAAAGCAGTACTATATTAGCATCAGGGTATTTCTGATTAATAAAACGAATCATCGTTTGTTGTTGTATATCACCCGTGGGAACTGTCTGGAATACATTGGGTCGCAGTTCTATATTTTTATTTGAAAGAGGAGCCAATAGAGCTGTATTATCAGAAGAAATTACTTCCGAAAGAGCATTAAAAGCTGAAGGAGAAAAGGGTCCTATAATCACCTGAGAATTTTTCAATCCCTCACTAGAAGAAATAGCCTTTACACCTTGTACACTTCCATTACTATCATATACATTTACTGTAAGAGAAAAACCCATTTTTTGCAAGGAATCTAAAGCGATAAGTGCTCCTGAATAGAAATCAGCTGCAATGGCAGTAATTTTTTCTTTCTGTAGTTTGGTCTTAATATCTACAATATTTCCTGATTTAAGTGTATTTACACGAAAAGGTAACACATAAGAAAGCGTTTTACTGTTTACTGGATGCATATCTGCTTTTACTTTAGGATTTGCATCTACTGCATTAGCAAGCCCTGTTTGAGTTACTGCAGCCAAAGTAGCTACATAATCCATAAAATTATTTTTAGGAATCCATATTTGTGACTCTAGCTTAATGCCATCCTTAAGTTCTGGATTCAGTTTTTCCAATTCTTTCTGTGAAAGTCCGAACTTGCGTTCTAAGCTCATAAAACCTTCACCTCTCTCTACCTGATAGAGTACCAAATCCTTACTACTATTTGCCTCTGGGGTTCCTGTTTTTCCTACAGGCACCCATATTTCCATTCCTTCTTTTAGTGGATTAGGTATATTCGGATTCAATTTTTCTAAAGCTTCTTGGGTAATACCATAGTTCTGAGCAATACGCCATATGCCCTCACCTGGTTTAACTACATACTTTGTAAGCCCTTCTTTTCCTTTTACAATATCTTTAGGAGTTTCCCTATAGAGAGGAATTGTAAGTTCTTGCCCTTTTGAGAGTTCCTTTTTATAAAGAATGATATTATAACGGCGTAGGTCATCTTGGGAGATTCCATACTTTTGAGCCAGTCCGTATAAGGTTTCTTTTTCCTTAACAATGTGTTGCTCAAAACCTGTAGGCTGTTTCTTACTGAAATAAGCCACTTCATTTCCTGGAATCACCAATAACATTCCTTTTTGCAATCCTTTCTCTAAGGAGGGATTTAAGGTTTTTATATCATTGGGAGATACTCGGAATACTTTGGCTATTCCCTCCAATGTGTCTCCATCCTTAACAGTATAACTGTGATGTTGTTTCGGTTGTGCCCAAAGAGAGATGCTTATTACACTTGCCAGTAATAAATATAGGATTTTTTTCATTTGTTTTTGTTTTTATCTTAGATAACCTAATTTTTCTCGTACTCGTTCTAAAGTTTGTTTAGCTACTAAGGAAGCCTTTAATGCTCCTTTTTTCAAAATTTCATCTAATTCTTCTTGATGATCCATATAATAAGAAAATCGTTCCCTAGGAATAGCAAATTTCTCTAAAATAAGCTCATAAAGTGCTGTCTTTGCGTGACCAAAGCCATAATTTCCTCCTCGATAGTTTTGCTCCATCTCTCTAGTCTGTTCTGGTGATGCCAGAAGTTTATAAAGACGAAATACATTACAAGTATCTGGATTCTTAGGAGCCTCCAAGGGTGTACTATCTGTAGGAATAGACATTATTTGTTTCTTTAACTCCTTAGCTGGCAAGAAGATATTAATGTAATTATTCCGTGATTTACTCATTTTTTCACCATCTGTTCCAGGAATAATCATAATCTGCTCATTAATACTTTCTTTAGGAAGTACAAAGGTTTCTCCCATCTGATAATTAAAACGAGAAGCTACATCTCGAGTAAATTCCAAATGCTGTAACTGGTCTTTGCCTACTGGGACTACTTGAGCATCATATAGAAGGATATCTGCTGCCATTAGCATAGGATAGGTGAAGAGCCCTGTATTCACATCACTAAGTCTATCTGCTTTATCCTTAAAAGAATGGGCTAGCATCAGCCGCTGATATGGAAAGAAGCAAGCCAAGTACCACGCTAGTTCAGCAGTTTCTGGTACATCACTTTGTCTATAAAAAGTTACTCGTTCATAATCTAACCCAAAAGCAAGCCACGTAGCGGCTACTTCATAGGTGTTTTTTTTCAACACAGTGCCATCTTTTATCTGAGTCAGTGAATGCAAATCTGCTATGAACAGAAAAGAATCATTTTCTGCCTTTTTTGCCATTTCTAATGCTGGTAAGATTGCCCCTAATATATTTCCTAAGTGAGGAGTGCCCGTACTCTGTATTCCTGTAAGTACTCTTGCCATAGCTATTTTCTTCTTAAATATTCTTATAAGGTGCAAAAGTACAATTTTTAATTCACATAAAAACCTTTTTTACATAAAAATAACGTATCTTTGCGCCTGTATATAAAAACTAAAATTTTATTCCCTTTAGCTATGCAAAACAAACAAAATAATATCAATATACAGAATAAACGTGCTCGCTTCGAGTATGAGATTCTGGACAAATATACTGCTGGAATTGTCCTAAAAGGTACTGAAATCAAGTCTATACGGCTTGGAAAAGCCTCCATTGCTGAAAGCTTCTGTGAATTTTCCGAAAAAGGAGAACTTTTTGTTATCAATATGACCATTGAAGAGTATGCTTGGGGAACTTATTACAACCATAAGCCTAAGAGTGAACGAAAACTTTTATTAAAGAAAAAAGAACTCCGAAAGCTCCATAAGGAAGTAAAGAATACAGGGCTTACCATTGTCCCCTTACGCGTTTTTATTCAGGAAAATGGACTAGCAAAAATAGAAATTGCTCTTGCTAGAGGTAAAAAAATGCACGATAAACGTGAAACAATCAAAGATAGAGACAACAAACGCCAATTGGATCGTATAAAAAAGGCTTTTAAATAGAAAAATGGTAAAAAATGTTCCATTTTAAAGAATTTTCTATCATTCAGGAGGTGTCTTCTATGAAAGTAGGGACTGACAGTGTAATTTTAGGAGCCTGGACTCCTGCCTATGAACCACAAAGAATCCTTGATATAGGGGCTGGAACAGGAATTCTATCCCTGATGATGGCTCAGAGATTCCCAACAGCTTCTATCCATTCTATAGAAATAGACCCTGAGACCGCAGAAGAATGTAAGCAAAACATTACCCTCTCTCCTTGGAAAGAACGAATCAGTGTTTTCCAGATGGATATTAGGAATTTTTCACCCTCTTCTACTAATAATTATGACTTAATTCTCTCCAATCCTCCTTTCTTCTCCGAGGATACACACTCTCCTAATCAAAAACGTTCATTAGCTCGTGCGAACGATTCTCTTCCTTTTGCTCAGCTCTTAAGCTGTGTAAGTCGGCTTCTCTCTCCTCAAGGGACTTTTTCCGTAGTAATTCCTTATAAAGAAGAAGCCTCTTTTCTTCAAGAAGCTCTACATTTTTCCTTATATCCTTATAAGAAACTCTATTTGAAAGGAACATCCTCCTCCCCTATCAAGAGGAGTTTTCTGTTACTTTCCCGCCAACAAGTAACACAAATTCTCACAAAACTACTTATTGTAGAAAAAGAGCGCCATCAATATACTGAAGAATATCAAGAACTTACCAAAAATTTTTATTTAAAATTCTAAAATTATTCTTAATTTCTTTTTTTATTTCAAAAGAAATCGTAATTTTGCACCATCTCAAAGGGGTGCTGTAAAAAGCTGAGATTATACCCATCGAACTTGGGCTGGTAATGCAGTCAAAGGAAAAATAAAGTCTAATTACTATATTTATAGGGCTTATTTTTGCATCTGGGTAGCAAGAATAAGCCTTTTTCGTAACTAACAAATAACGACCTCTTTTATTTGTAAAAATTTATTTTACAATGAAAAATGTTTTGTTATGTGGAACATTGGCATTTTCAATTTCTTCTATTGCCCAAAATGTATCCGCAAGCAAGGATTCTCTTCCTGAGAACCCAATCCGCTTAGATGCTATTGTCATCGAAGCAATCCGTGCAAAAGAGAACACTCCTGTAGCATTCTCGAATGTCTCCAAAAAAGAAATCCAAAAGAAAAATGCCGGACAACAACTTCCTATGCTCTTAAATCATCTACCCAACGTAGTCTCCTACTCGGAAGATGGAATTGGTTATGGAGACTCCTACTTGTATATCCGCGGGAACGATACTTACCGTACCAATGTAACTATTAATGGAATCCCTTACAATGACTCCGAATCACAAGGAGCTTTCTTTTCTAATTTATCCGACTTTGCCGCTTCAGCTGAAAGTATCCAAGTACAACGTGGAGCAGGTACTTCTACCAATGGAGCTGCAGCTTTTGGAGCAAGTTTGAATGTGATGACCGATGCTATATCAGAAAATCCCTATGCTGAAATTGCCAATTATTTCGGTTCCTACAATACACATAAGCACTCTATAAAACTTTCTACAGGAAAACTCAATGAGCGATTTGAAGTAAAAGGAAATTTTTCTAAGATCAATACTAATGGCTATATAGACCGTGCTTTTTCAGATCTCAAATCCTATTTCTTACAAGGAGCTTATAGTGATGAACATACTTTGATAAAAGGGCTTATATTTGGCGGTAAAACAAAAAGTTATCTCACTTACAAAGGAATTACTGCTGAACAATTGGAAAAAGATAGAAGATACAATCCCGCTGGAAAATATACTGATAATGGACAAACACGCTTCTATGAGAATGAGACTAATAACTACCAACAAGACCACGCACAGCTACACTGGACTGAAAAATGGAATCCTTATTGGCATAGTACTCTCTCCTTCCACTATACTAAAGGACGTGGCTACTGGGAACAAATGGATAATTGGGGAGATACAAGAGGAAATTTTGTAATTCGCTATCAGTTAGACAATGATTTTTATGGTAGTGTATTTTCTATTAATTATCATAAAAACACTGTTGATTTTATATTAGGAGGTGCAGCCAATGTGTATGAAGGAAATCACTATAATGAAACCCTCTGGGCTCAAAATGCAGGAACAACTTATAAACAAAGTAGTACTCCTGTTTATGGAAACAAAAAAGAAGGATCTGCATTTGTTAAACTCACCTGGCAGGTAGTTCCCAAATTAAGCCTTTTTGGAGATATCCAATATAGATATGCTCATTTCAAATCTTACCTAAAAGAAGTAGATTTTAACGAAATAGAACCTATGCTAAATCCTAAAGCAGGAATGAACTACTACTTGAATCCTAACAATACTTTCTATTTCTCGTTTGCTCACGTAACTAAGGAGCCTAATCGAAATGATTATAAAAATTATGGAGAAAACAAAAATAATGGAGCAGAATTTCCTAAAGCGGAGAGCCTCAATGACTTTGAATTAGGATGGCGATACAACACTGAAAAAGTAAAACTCAATGCTAACCTATACTATATGCTTTATAAAGATCAGTTAGTACTCACAGGAAATCTTAATAAAACGGGTTATCCTATACGTCGCAATAGTGGGGAAAGCTACCGTGCAGGTATAGAAGTTGATGCCCAGATACTACTCAGCTCTCAATGGCAATGGAGACCCAATGTATCTTATAGCCAAAATAAAAATATTGACTACAAGATCAGTGATCCTAACCACCCCAACCAATTTTTGAACTTAGGAAATACCGAAATTTCCTTCTCTCCAAGCTGGGTAGCAGGTAATACACTTACCTTCATACCTATTGAACATTTCCAAATAAGTCTTGTTTCTAAATATATAGGGGAACGATACCTCACCAACGAGAATCAGGATAATGCTAAGTTGGAAAGTTTCTTAGTACATTCTCTCCAGCTCTCTTATGAACTGTTACCTAAGAAAGTATGTAAGTCAATATTATTTACTGTAGTAGGAAATAACCTATTGAATAAGAAATATGTGGCTCACGGAAGATACAAAAATAAACCTTTATACTTCCCTGCCGCTGAAGCCAATGGTATAGTTGGAATTACTCTATCTTTCTAATTTTCAAGTTCATATTTTTTTGTTCTCACTCTTTTTAAAATAAGAAGTCGCTCCTTTCAGGAGCGACTCTTTATTCTATATCTTAGTTTTCATCTTAGTATCCTATAACTCTCCCCGTTCCAGTTGAGATTGAAATTCCTCAATTGCTGGTTTTATGGTACTTTCGGGCAAGTCATCTATTCGGATATACATAAGTCCATCCACAGCATTATTAAAGAGAGGATCTACATTGAACGCTATTACTTTTGCATTCTGCTTGATATACTTCTTAATCAATACTGGTAAGCGTAAATTACCTGGTTCCAGTTCATCAATAATTTTATCAAATTTATTGAGATCTGATTGAGTTTCATCAAAAATAAAATCCTTATCTACATCTTTGAGCTTCACCTTATATTCTTTCTTAGGTTTTACATATTGCGCTATATAAGGGTCATAATAATTGGATTTCATAAACTCTATCATCAGAGATTTTGAGAAATCCGAAAACTGATTGGATATGCTCACCCCTCCTAGCAAATATTTATGCTCAGGAAAGTGTAAAGTAGTGAGTGCAATTCCCTTCCAGAGAAGGAACAGAGGCATTGGTTTCTGCTGGTATTCACTCACAACAAAAGCCCTCCCCATCTCAATAGTCTGTCGCATCATAGTATGGAGTTCTGGCTCAAAACGGAAAAGACTATGGGTATAGAAACCATTAATACCATAAAGGTCAAAAAAATCACTTCCCAAGCCCATTCGATAAGCTCCTACAATACGCTTGGTATCACTCTCCCAAAGGAAAAGATGACGATAATAGGTATCATACTCATCTAAATCTATTGAAAGATTAGTTCCCTCTCCTACTTCCCTAAAAGTAAGCTCACGAAGCCTTCCTATTTCATGAAGAATATTAGGAATATCCTCTGCCTTTGCTAAGAATATTTCATATTCCTTATGCTGGAGCAGGCGAGTCGTTTTCTTAGCACGTAACACCTCTACTTCTTTCTCTAAAAGTTCTGATGCTATAGGAGGTGCTATTTCTTGAGGATCTTTGTTAGTTATCTTGGTTGCCCTTATCATTGAAGCAAAAGGCTTAAAATGCTTCTTCTGTTCATAGGTATTAGAGAGCAAATAGGTTTTTCTTCGTAGAAAATTAGAAAATTCATACAAATCTTCTATTTCATCTTGTGTTTTAGGCATTATAGGTCGACCCACTCGTATCCGAATGGTCTTATTCCTTTGTGAAAGTAACTCAGAAGGAAGCTTTGCCGTACGTAAAGTATCACTTTGCTTAGCTAATTGATAGAATAGAGAACTATTCTTAGCGTGAAAATAGATTGGAATGATAGGAACATTCGCTTTTTTTATCAGTTTGATAGCGGATTTATCCCACGTTTTATCTACATAAATTCCTCCACTGAGCTGAGTAGAGACTTCTCCTGCAGGAAATATACCTAAAGGCATTCCTTCTCTAAGGTGGTTTATTGCTTGCTTGAATCCTGCTACACTTGAGAGGGCTTCCTTATGATGCTCAAAAGGATTCACCTGAAGGATATAAGGTGAAAGAGGTGCTATCCGTGAGAGAAGAAAATTTGCCATTATCTTATAATCAGGCCGTTGCTCTATAAGAAGTTTCAATAATAAGATACCATCTAAGCCTCCTAAAGGATGATTGGAAATAGTAATAAAAGCTCCCTCCTTGGGGATTTTTCTCAAATCTTCTTCTGGAATCTCATAATGCACTTTGAATTCCTTCAGAAGAGCTTCCAAGAATTCTACTCCCTGCAGATGCTTATTCCGATCGTAAATCTTGTTCAAAGGTGCCATACGTAATAAGTGCAAAAGCCCCCATCCCACAGAAGTACCTACAAATCCTAATTTGTCTAATTTTATCGCTTTGGCAAGTTCTTTTGCTGTAATTAATCCCATAGAGCATTGGTTATTAATAAGAATATCCTTGATACTGATAGCTTTAACTTATTCAAGTATTTATTAGGTTCTAGAATGCAAATATAAGAATTTTTTATCAATTTTACTCCAATTCTTTACTTTTTTGCAAAAAAACACATTCTTGCCTTAAATATCTTAAGCAAGAATGTGTTTTGCTTATATCGTTAATTTAAATCTAATTTTATAAAAAAGATTTTATATGCTCAGCCAATTGCTCAAATTCCTCTGGAGTGAGGCTTACTTTCTCTTGAAATGTCATCTCGGCCATTCGGCTGATAGGTATCAAGTGAATATGAGCGTGATGTACTTCAAGCCCTACTACAGCCATTCCTACACGCTCACAAGGTACTGCCTGCTCAAGAGCTTTAGCTATTTTCCTTGCAAACTGTAGAAGATGTGTGTATAAATCTTCCTCAATATCGAATATTTTATCTATTTCTTTCTTAGGAATACACAATGTGTGCCCTTTGGCATTAGGATTGATGTCTAAGAAAGCGAAACAATGTTCATCCTCCGCTATTTTATAACAAGGAATCTCTCCATTGATAATTTTTGTAAAGATAGAAGCCATTTATTCTTAGTTTTATCGGGTTATCTCAATAATTTCCATCTGAAGAGTTCCATTAGGCACCTTTATCTCAGCTATCTCACCTACAGACTTACCTAGTAAACCTCTTCCTATAGGAGAACTTACCGAAATTTTCCCTGCTTTGAGATCTGCTTCACTTTCTGCCACTAAAGTATAAGTCATTATGGCATTATTTGCTTTATTCTTAAGCTTTACAGTTGAAAGAATTAATACTTTAGAGGTATCCAGCTGAGATTCATCTATCACACGTGCATTGGCTACAAGTTCCTCTAATTTAGCTATTTTAAGTTCTAAC
The DNA here is from genome assembly GCF_963525585.1 of uncultured Capnocytophaga sp. Classification (NCBI taxonomy): domain Bacteria; kingdom Pseudomonadati; phylum Bacteroidota; class Flavobacteriia; order Flavobacteriales; family Flavobacteriaceae; genus Capnocytophaga; species uncultured Capnocytophaga sp. The sequence continues at coordinate 76,428 of NZ_CAURLX010000002.1, forward strand.
AAACCTTGAGCTTCCTTGGCTGCATCATATTCTGCATTCTCAGAAAGGTCTCCTTTATCTCGTGCTTCTGCTATTGCTTGAGAGGCTTTAGGGCGCTCTACATCTCGTAATTGGTCTAGTTCTGCTTTAAGGTTCTTCAAACCTTCTTCTGTATAATAAGCTACTTTCATAATCTATTTATTTTTCAGTTTAATAAATCAATAAAAAAAACGACACTTCAGCAAAGAATAATGAATTGTTTTCCATAATTTTTCCTTACCGAAATGACTTAACTCATAAAAAATCAGCCTTGTAGCATTTCACCCAAGACTCCTTTTTACCAAGTGCAAAGATACAAACTTAATTTCATTTTGCAAGCAAAAGTTCTTATTTTTTCACTTTATTTATTTTTTGCTTTATTTTAAGAATTAACTTGTTAAAAAGATTTTTTTACTATCTTTTATATTTTTATTACATTTGCACACTATTTACAAACCTTTATTTCAATATTCAATGAAAAAATATCTCTTTTTCCTCTTGTGTAGTTTCTTCTGTAAGGCTCAAGAATTTGACTTAGGCTTAAAGGGAGGTCTTAGTTATGTCTCCTTACGAGGGAACACCTCTGAGGTATCTTCCTTCAAAGGTAAAATGGGGGCTTATGTAGGAGGCTACGGACAACTTTTCTTGGGAAGAGTCTTCTCTCTACAACCTGAGATACTTTTCTCTCGGCAAGGAGCTAAATGGGAACGTACGGATTTGCTTCCCAATGGAGATGTCTATGTAACCTCTATGAATACGGATTATATCAATGTTCCTATTCTTGCCAATATACATCTACACGAAAAATATAGCTTACAGATAGGACCTCAATTTGGTTTTATGGCAGTAAAACCTGAGATTGGTGCTGAAGAACCTCTCTTTAATGGAAGTAATTATCTAGATAAGAATATCTACCGCACTTTTGACTTTGCCATCTCTATAGGGCTGAAAGTTCGCTTGACAGATGAACTCTTTGGAGAACTTCGTTACACTAATTCCTTAACCAATTTATTCAACAAAGAAGCTCCTGCTCTAGAGAGTGCCAACTTCAGTAATAATAATACTTTCCGTCACACCTGTTTTTCCTTAGGTATCGCTTATCGCTTAAAACAACTTACCATTTTTTAATTCAATATATTTCGATGAAGAAACTTTTATTTTTGTGTAGTCTGATAGGAATATTATTCACTTCCTGTGCTGATGATATAGATGACCGTGTTCCTAAAAGAAGACCTCCCACTCCCTCTCCAGCTCCTATTCCTACTCCTAATCAAGGGATTCTGATTACTCCTTTAACAGATTCTAGTACAACTCATATGGGAGGCTCCCAAAGAGGAGAAAATCCTGATGACTTACCTTCAAACCATTCTTTTACAGAACAAGTGTTGGTGAATTTTACTGAGAGTTCTGTAACTGTAACTTCACATATAGGTATTTCCTTCGTAAAGAGAGGAGCGCATATCACCCTCACTTCTAGTGCAAATAATATAGAATATATACTCTCTGGAAGTGCCTCTTCTGGGAGCTTCAAGCTCATTAGTAGCCAGCCTTATAGGCTTACACTTAATAATTTATCTCTATCCAATGAAGATGGAGCTGCTATTCATCTGCGAGGAAATGGAAAGGCATTTATCCACCTGAATGATGATACCAATAATTTCCTCTCCGATGGTACGACTTACTCAAGCATACACGGAGAAGACCCCACAGCTACCCTATATAGTACCTCTCATATGATCATTGATGGAGAGGGAAAGCTATCTATTAAAGGAAAATATAAACACGGAATCGCTTCCTTAGGCTATTTACATATCTTAAACGGAGAAATTTCAATTACAGAGGCTTCTGAAAATGGAATTCAACTCAGAAGTCACTTTATAGGAGATGGAGGAACTATTTCTATCAATAACCAAAATGGGCAAGGGAATGCCTTAGCGGTTGGTAATGGAAGCATTATTATTAATCAAGGAAAATATCTACTAAAGGCTAAAAGTAATGGTATTGTTGCTTCAAGTGAAGAAACTACTATTGACCCTTATATTACCATCAATGGCGGAGAGATTAAGATTATTGCCTTCGCTAAAGGTATCCACACAACAAGTATACTGACCCTTACCAATGCTACAATAGACCTAAATACAATCGGGACAGCTGTAACAGGTCTTAAAGGAATTTATATCAATAGTGGATCATACAACCTTCTAGCCACTACAGGAAGTGGTTTGAGAAGTGATGAGGAGGTTGCTTTCACTGGAGGGAGAACTTTTCTCAAGTGTGGTGCTTCTCCTGAGACTCCTATCAATGTACCCCTGAGTGGAGCTTTTCATATCAAAGCTGGTACTCTTATAGCTCTTGGAGGAACACCTAGTGGTAAAGCCACTTTGAGTGAGCCCTCCCACCCTGCTATGATTTGGAATGAGCCTCTTCAATCTCAGTCTCTCTTACATCTTAGAGAAGGAAACCGAGAAGTATTTACCTTCCTTCTGCCTATCTCTGCTACTTATTTCCTTTTCTCAAGTGATAAATTTATTCAAGGAAGAAATTATGCACTTTACAAAGAAGGAAATGTATTAAATGGTACTCAAGAAAAAGGCTTATATTCTGAAGGACGATATATAGGAGGTACATTAATCCGTGAATTTACCGCAAGTAGTATTATTAACCCCTAATAAAATCAAAAAAGCTGTCATTACGACAGCTTTTTTCACTTAAATCTTTAATCTATTGTTAGTTTTCCAAGGGAATACGCTCATCTATTAACTTAAGAGCAAAGATACTTTCTTTTTCGTTTACAAATTCAAACATAGCTAGGATATCACGAACTAAGCGCTCTTCTTCCAATTGCTCCTCTACAAACCATTGTAAAAAGTTTTCACTAGCAAAGTCATCTTCTTTACGAGCTAGTTTTACGATGGCATTAATAGCATCAGTAACAGCTATTTCGTGTTCTAATGTTTTTTCATATACATCTCTTAAGCCTTTGTACTCCTGTTGTATATTCTTTACTTCTGGAGAAAAAGCTCTTACACCATTTTCATTTAGGAAATGAAATATTTTTAGCATATGACCTCTTTCTTCTGAAGAATGTTCAAGAAAAAAAGCAGCACTCTTAGTGAATCCGTGGGCATCACACCAAGAAGACATTGCCAAGTAGGTGGCACTTGCGTGAGCTTCCATTTCTACTTGTTTTTGTAATAATTCTACTACTTTAGCATTCAATACGGTTGCTTTTCTAGATAGTTTAGACATAATCTAATATTTTTGTTATTTATTTCGATGCAAAGATATTATTTTTTTTTGAAATATCATCATCTTAGAAAAAAATTATATCACATACAGAATTTTATTGCAAGGAATCACTTGAAAAATAAAGAAAAATATTTTATCTTTGCTAGATAAAAATATGAGTAATTAACTTTCTATCCTTATACAAAGGATAGGCTTAGATAAAATAAGAATGAACTCAACTTATATATTGGAAACTGCCAAAAATATAAAATGGGAGAGCCTAAAAGATTGTCTTGGTTTTATTGACTATAATGTAGTGGATATTTTAAGAGATATCATTGATGATAACCCTAATAAAAGGGAGGTTGCCTATTGGAAGCTTGACAACCATATTGTTACACAAGGAGGACTGTCAGAAAGTTGCTTCTATATACTGCCCTTTCTCAATGAACTAGTAAAAGTTACAAAAAATAGAACCCAAATTCTCAATGTAATTTTTGAAATATTCAATGGAAATGACACTTATAGCAATGGGAATTTCATAACAATTGCATATGATTCTCAGATGCTTCCCTTTAGGTACTTTGTTCCTCTTTCCCTAAACAAGGAAAAAAGACTTCTCTCCTCCATAGTTACCTATATGGAAGCGAATAAAAACAGCTATCTAAACTTACTTTGTGAGGTGTCTTGCGCTGAAGAACTTGAGACCCTGCTAACTATAATTCTATGTTTTAGGAAAGATTCTTTTGTCAAAGAGTGTTTCTATAAAGCAAAAGAACTAAAAAGGAATGAAGTATACAAAGATATTTTTGATGACTTTAGCCCTGATATAGAAGAAGTTCATTGATTATATTTAAAGAGTATTATGAAACGATTTTTTACATTTCTAAACATCTTAGAGCTATTATCGCTTAGCCTTTTCTTGCTCTTTTCTATATTATATCTTTTTGATTTGGGAAGAACAACTATAGGAAAGATAATTTCTGACTACTTAGGAGATACTATTTTGTGGTTGAACTTTATGTATGGAGGGGCTCTGGAGCTACTGACAATGCCTATAGCACTTATTATGCACTTTACCAGTAAAGCACCCTTTACTTATGCTTTATTATATATCAGTATTTTCACTATCAAAATCGCGCTTTGGGTATATATAATGACTCGAGGAGCTATAGGATACTAATAAAATCCCCTTGTAAGTATATCCTTCATACCTACAAGGGGAAATATAATCTATAAATAGGAAAATTCACTATTGGTTATCAAACAACCACTGGAGTATATCCTGTTCTTTCTCATCAAAAGCAATCCCCCTACGAGCCATCACACGCTCGGCTACGGAAAAAGCCTCATCCAAACGATATTTATCAGCAGAAGTTCCCCAAGCAAAGTTGGGGATATATTTGCTTGGAAATCCAGCAGAGAAAAGATTGGCAAACACCCCTACAGTGGTACCACTATTGATTTGGGTATTGATAGCCGTTTTCGAATGGTCTCCCATCAGTACCCCACAGAATTGCAACCCTGAAGAAGTATAATCTCCCTTCTGGTAGTCCCATAGCTGTATGGTATTATAAGTATTTTTGAGGTTGGAGACATTAGTATCCGCCCCAAGATTACACCACTGACCCAATACGGAATTGCCTAAGAAACCATCGTGCCCCTTGTTAGAATACCCCCAGATAACGGAGTTAGAAATCTCTCCTCCTACCTTACTATAAGGGCCTATGGTGGTCGCTCCATAGAGCTTAGCACCCATATTCACGGTAGCGTGCTCGCATAGGGCTATAGGCCCACGCAGATGGCTCCCCTCCATTACTTCGGCGTCCTTTCCTATGTAGATTTTCCCTTTTTGACAATTGAGGGTAGCAAACTCAATCTTGGCACCTTCTTCTATAAAGAGGTCTGCCCTATCGCCCAAGAAGCCATTGGTTGGCGAAAGCGGTGCAGAGGTACGCCCTTGAGTAAGTAGTTTAAAATCGAAATCTATCGCCTTGTCATTGTAGGTAAAAAGATCGGTAGGTTTTTCAAAAAGCACCAATGGCTCTTCCCACTCTATAGAAGGTATGGATGAAAGTGTAATACTTTTTCCCACGAAAGCCAACGTCCTCCCTTGATACGTAATAGACTCCCCTACCTCGAGAGAGCGCAATTGCTCTAAAAGTCGAGGAGTAGGCAAGAAATTTGCATAAATAGAGAGGGTAACCTCTTCTGACACACCTGTATAAGGGTACTTCTCTCGCAGATAATCTGCAGAGAGGTAAGACATTTGTGTTACCCCCAAGAGCCGTTGCCAGCGTTCCGCAAAAGTTAAAATACCTGCACGTAGCTCAGCCGAAGGACGGGTAAAAGTCAAAGGAAAGAAATCCTTTATAATGTTTTTATCCACAAAGAGAAGTCGGTCTATTTTCATATTAGTAGCTTACATAGTCTGTAATTTCCAAGCCATAGCCAGACATCCCTATATAGCGAGAGGGCTCAGAGTTGGTAAGGAGTTTCATATGAGAGATACCTAGATCGATAAGGATCTGAGCACCTATTCCTATATCCTTCACCTGAGAAGAAGGTACTTGCGAAGGGGCTTGCTTGCCTTCCTGAGCCTCCTTGATGGTTTGGATACGATGAAGAAGATTTTGAGAATAAGCTCCTTGGTTGATGACTATGAAAGCCCCTTTGCCAGCCACATCTATTTGCTGGAAGATACGATTAAGTTCGTTGTCTTTCTTGCACAAAAGCTCCAAAATATCGTTACTGATAAAGTTGGCATGGATACGAGTAAGTACAGGTTCCTCTTTTTCCCAAGTGCCTTTAGTGAAAGCCAAGTGAATCTGTCCATTGGTAGTTTGCTCATAGGCACGTAGGCGAAACTGTCCATAATCAGTGTCTATAGAAAAATCCTCTTTTTTGATAATAAGACTATCATATCGCATACGATAAGCGACTAAATCTTCTATAGAAATAATTTTAAGATTATGTTTCTCAGCGACTTTTATTAGTTGTGGTAGTCGAGCCATAGATCCATCTTCATTGAGAATCTCTATAAGAATTCCGGCAGGTTCCAGTCCAGCCAAGCGTGCCAAATCTACAGCTGCTTCGGTATGTCCTGTACGACGGAGTACCCCGCCTTCCTTGGCTTTGAGGGGAAATATATGTCCTGGACGACCAAAATCTTCTGGCTTGGTCTCAGGTTTCACCAATGCTTTGATTGTTTTAGCTCGGTCAAATACAGAAATCCCTGTAGTACAGCCCTCTCCCTTGAGGTCTATAGAAACCGTAAATTGGGTATGGTGCAATACAGTATTATTCTCCACCATCATATCCAAGCCCAATTCTTTACAACGTTTTTCTAATAGGGGGGCACAGAGCAAGCCTCTCCCATGCTGGGTCATAAAGTTAATCATTTCAGGAGTTACTTTTTCTGCAGCAGCAATAAAGTCTCCTTCATTTTCACGATCTTCATCATCTACCACAATGATGATTTTCCCTTGCTTGATATCCTCAATAGCCTCTTCTATAGTATTGAGTTTTATTTCTTGGTTCATTAATTTATTATTTATCGTTATATTTTTTTATTACCACAGTCTCAAATCTTTACTACTTTCTGCATTAGAGAGATTAAGCACAAGTGTAAAGGTAAGTCCTTTGAATACAGCATCTTCTCGAAAAGGAATCGAATACCCCACATAGGCCTGATGAATATTGAAAAAGGAAAGCCCTACACGAGGGTGAAGAGCGTGGGTATTGATTGAAGCTCCCAATCCTAAGAAAATAAGACTACATTCGTACCCTATCTCTGGGACTATTTCCATTTTAGACTGCTTACGACCATCCTCAGTAAAGGTATTCTGCGTGCCCAAATGTACTCCCGCATAGAGCGAACGGCTCACCCAGTTATATTCCGTATTGAGAGAAGCTCCTATAAAACCCAGATTATGAGAATGATTGGTATGAGTAAAAGCTCCTCTCATGCCCCAATACTCAAACTCCTGTGCCACACCAAACTCCTGTGCCACACCAAACTCCTGTGCCACACCCCATAAGGGAAAAAACAGTAAAAAGAATAATAGCTTTCTCATAAAATCCCTTTTTAAAATTTTCCTTGCAAAAGTACAATTTTTTTCCTAATTCTACATATCTTTTTAAAGTATTATTTCTGCTAAAAAATTAATCAATAAACTCTCAATCATTAATCTTTATTTTGTATCTTTGTCCCGTGAACAAGTAATACTAAAAATTATGTATCCACCAGAAATAGTAGCTCCTATGATAGCGGAGCTTGAAAATGCAGGCTTTGAATCTCTTCGTAGTGTAGAAGCTGTAGATGAGGCTATTAAAAAAGCTGGCACTACCCTTGTAGTGGTCAATTCTGTATGTGGTTGTGCGGCGAGAAATGCCCGCCCCGCGGTACTCCTTAGTCTTGAAAATGCTAAAAAACCAGATCATTTAGTAACGGTTTTTGCGGGCTTCGATACCGATGCCACTGCCCAAATGCGAGACTATATGCTCCCATTCCCACCTTCTTCTCCAAGTATCGCCCTCTTCAAGGACGGAGAGCTGGTACATATGTTGGAGAGACACCATATAGAAGGCCGTTTTGCGGAAGCAATTGCTGAAAACTTAGAGGCAGCCTATAATGAATTTTGTTAAGTAAAAGACTGAATCCAATGAAAAGGTCTTTTTCATTGGATTTTTTATTGGTTTGAGATGAAAAAACTCTTAGCATCTAAATACAGGCTCCTAAAAGTAAGGGGTTATGCTATTATCTACGGAAGAGATACTGTTGCAGGAAAGCTCTTTGACTTAATTCTCTTAGGATTTATCCTACTAAGTGCTTTCTTGGCTATTTTTGAAAGTATCCAAATGGTAAATGTTCGGATACATACTCTATTGGTAGTCCTAGAATGGATAATTACAGTTTTCTTCACCCTAGAATATGCCTTACGTATCGTCTGTTCACCTAATTGGAAACGATATGTATTTAGTTTTTATGGAATTATTGACCTTATCTCTATTTTACCTGTATACCTATCTTTTTTTATAGAAAAATCAAAATTTCTTTCCATCATACGCATTCTCAGACTATTACGTATCTTTAGAATCTTGGATTTGGTACAATTCACCCAACAAGCCAATCAGCTAAAAAAAGCTCTAAAGAATAGCCAAACGAAGATTTTTGTTTTTATCTATTTTGTACTTGTTCTCTCCGTAATTCTAGGAGCACTTATGTATATGATAGAGCCTCACGATAAAGCTTTTACGAGTATTCCCCGTAGTATTTATTGGTGTATTGTGACCCTCACCACTGTAGGTTATGGTGATGTGGTACCTACCACTACTTTCGGACAGATTATGGCTTCTGTAATTATGATATTAGGTTATGGTATTATAGCAGTTCCTACAGGTATAGTAACTTCAGAATATTCACGTACTTATAGAAAAAAGGAAGACAACAAGTTATCTATATCTCACAAAAGCGCTCCTGATATTGCTTACCCACATAGCCATACACACGGTTACTGTAAGTACTGTAATACTTATCCTCTTCCCTATGATGCTCTCTATTGCCACAAATGTGGACATAAACAATAATTATTCAAAAGATTGCATCTCTACCAGCTTACGATAAGTTCCATTCTGAGCCATTAGAGTCATATGATTTCCTTGTTCTATGATTTTTCCTTTCTCCATTACTACAATAATATCAGCATTCTGAATGGTAGAAAGCCTATGAGCTATCACAATAGAAGTACGATTTTTCATCATATTTTCTAATGCATTTTGTACCAATTTTTCACTCTCTGTATCCAAAGCAGAGGTAGCTTCGTCCAAAATCATAATAGGAGGATTTTTCAACACAGCACGAGCAATACTTAAGCGTTGTTTCTGCCCTCCTGAAAGCTTTCCGCCCATATCTCCTATATTGGTGTCAAATTTCTCAGGCAAATCTTTTATAAATTCGTATGCATTGGCTATTTTTGTCGCTTCTTCTATCTGCTCATTTGTAGCCGATGGATCTCCCAAGCGAACATTGTTAGCAATAGAATCATTAAAAAGAATAGAATCTTGAGAAACTACCCCAATGAGATCTCGTAAAGAATGTATTTTAATATCTCGAATATCTACTCCATCGAAGTTAATACTACCTTTTTCTACATCATAAAAACGCATAATAAGATTAGCAATAGTACTCTTTCCACTTCCTGATTGTCCTACCAAGGCTACTGTTTTACCTTTAGGAATCTCCAGTGAGAAGTCTTTGAGTACATAATCGTTCTGATATCTAAACCATACATTTTTCAAGGAAATAGCCGCTTGGAAATCTTTCTTTTCAAGAGCGTTTTCTTTATCAAAAATAGGATTCTGTGCGTGAATTACCTCCAGTACACGAAGAGCAGCTGCATCTCCCTGTCGTAGCTGATAAGAAGCTTTACTAATTGTCTTGGCTGGAGTGAGAATATTATAAGCTAGTCCCATATAGGCGATAAATTCAGAACCTCCCAATGTACCATCTACCAAAACCATAGTTCCACCAAACCACAGAAGTACCCCTATAGAAAGAATCCCAAGAAATTCACTAATAGGAGAAGCTAGATTCTGCCTATAAGCCAAGTTATTAGCATATGAAAAAAAACGTTGTGTGGATTCCATAAAGCGATGTATAAAAGTAGGTTGAGCATTGAACGACTTAACGATACGAAGCCCTGATATGCTTTCCTCTATTAAAGAAAGAAAGTAACCTTGTTCTGATTGTAATCGTCCTGAATGTTTTCTGAGAGTTTTCCCTACCCGAGAAATAGCCAATCCTGCTATCGGAATAAAAATGAAAACAAACAAAGTCAGTTTCAAGCTAATTCCACACATTACTATGATAGTGAATATTATTGTAAGAGGCTCTCTTACAATAAGTTCCAATATACTCAAATATGAATTCTGAAATTCAGCTATGTCTGTGGTAATTCGTGCTATAATATCTCCCTTACGCTTCTCCGAAAAATAAGAAATTGGTAAAGAAATGATTTTCTTATACATCATATTTCTCAAATCCCTCAATATCCCATTACGTAATAAGCTAATGAAAATAATCGCAAAATAATTAAAAATATTCTTTAAAAAGAAAAGGAATAGTACTAAAACTATAATATAAGAAAGAGCCTGTAAAGGGTCATTCCCTGTATGTTGAGTTACTTGATAGTTCAAATATTCCTTAAAATAAATATTCGCCTCTGCAATTCCATTATACTGAGGTTTCTGATATATCCTAGAATTGGTGTCAAATAACACCTCTAACATCGGGATCAGCGCCACGAAAGATAAGGAACTAAAAAGTGCATATAGAATATTAAAAAAAATATTCAAGAAAACATATCGCTTATAAGGAAGTATGTAAGGATAGAGTCGTTTGATATTGGCTACGTTCATTCAATAATAATATATAAGAAAATCATTCTTTACTTAAGAATTTACAGATTCCATTCTTTTGTTATCTGCTGAATTTTAGTAAGTAATTCTTTTTGAGTTTGTTCATAAGCTTCTGTTGAGGCTAATGGAGCATTTACACTAAAATAGAACTTTATCTTAGGTTCCGTTCCACTAGGGCGAGCTGCTACTTTAGTTCCTTTATCTGTGTAATAAATGAGCACATTGGACTTAGGAATATCAATCTGTGTTTCCTTTCCTGTGATAAAATCTTTCTTAAGAGATAGTTGATAATCCTCAAGACAAACTACCTGCTCTCCTGCTATTGTTTTTAGAGGATTTTCACGGAAATTTTTCATCATTTGGCTGATTTCTTCCGCTCCACTTACTCCTTTTTTCACTACAGATATCAAAAATTCCTGATAAAGACCAAATTCTTCATACATTTTGAGCATTTCTTTGAAAAAAGAGCTTCCTTTAGCCTTTGCCTCTGCTGCAATTCCCATAGCAAGCAAAGCAGAGGTAGCCGCATCCTTATCCCTCACAAAATCACCTACCATATAACCAAAACTTTCTTCTCCTCCACCTATAAATTGCTGTTCAGGAAAATCTTTTATCATCTTGGCTATCCACTTGAATCCCGTAAGACCTTCCTTGTATTCCACCCCATAAGCCTCTGCCAACTTACGCATCAGAGGTGTAGAAACAATAGTGGAAGCAATAAATTCATTTCCCTTTCTCTCTCCTTTTTCCTTCCATTTATCTAGGAGATACTTAGTCATCAGGAGCATTGTCTGATTTCCATTAAGAAGTACCATTTTTCCATTAAGATCACGTACTGCTATTCCTATACGATCGCTATCAGGATCAGTTCCAAAGACGATATCAGCCTGTAACTCTTCTGCTTTCTTAAGAGCCATTGTAAGAGCCTCAGGCTCTTCAGGATTAGGAGATTTCACTGTAGGAAAACTACCGTCAGGAGTAGCTTGTTCCTGAACTATATGTAAGGAAGTATAGCCTGCACGTTTTAATAATTCAGGAATAATTGTTACTGAAGTACCATGCAAAGGAGTATAAACAATCTTCAAATCAGATTTCCCTTGAATAGAGAAATTTGCTTTCTGCAAAGAAGCATTAATAAAAGCTTCATCTATCTGTGTATCAACCTTTTCAATAAGAGATTCATTCGCTACGAATTGAATATCTGCAAATTGAACCTTATCAATAGCTTCCATTATTTCCTTATCTTGAGGAGGTACTAGCTGTCCCCCATCAGTCCAATATACCTTATATCCATTATATTCTGGAGGATTATGTGAAGCCGTAAGAACAATCCCACTATGACAATTCAGATAACGTATAGCAAAAGAAAGCTCTGGAGTAGGACGAAGTTCAGAAAAAAGGAATACCTTTATTCCATTGGCAGAAAGCACATCTGCTACTATTTTGGCAAAATCCTGAGAATTATGGCGACAGTCATAGGCAATGACCACTCTTACTTGCTCATTAGGATATACTTTCTTAAGATAATTACTCAATCCCTGAGTGTTTTTTCCTAAAGTATAACGGTTCATACGATTGGTACCTATCCCCATAATTCCACGCATTCCTCCTGTACCAAATTCTAAGTTTTTATGGAAACATTCTATTAGTTCTTCAGGGTTTCCATCAAGAAGCTGACGAACTTTTTCCTGTGTTTGCACGTCAAAGGTCGCACTCAACCAAGATTGTGCATTAATTTTACTTTTTTCTAATAAACTCATATATGTATTTTTATAGAATAAAATCTTATCTTTTTAATTTTTTAAAATCTGCTGAATCAAACAGAGTAAGTTGATTCTCCTGTAACCTATTAACTGTATCAAATATCTTTTGACGAATAGGCTGAGGTAATGTATAATAAGCAGGATCTATTTGTGTTTCTCTAAAATCATCATCAGGGTCATCTTGGTGGCGAATACCTATTTTTTCTCCTTTATAATAAGCTAAAATTTTAACTTTACCTCGATCAGGATCTCCATCAGTAGGAGCGGCTCCATAGACGATAATGGGATCTACATACCCATCATTATCTAAATCCAAAAATGAAGCAAACTTTGTCCAGAACCAAATAGAAAACTCCCATCCCTCCCACTGAGGACGGTAATCATAAAGTATTTTGACTACTTGAAACGTATTTCCTTTCTCTAGAAGATGAAAAGCTTTAATTTTATCATTTATAATTTCTCCCTCACTATTTTTTTTATAATTTAAGGTTCCCCTCTTTGAGTTTTCATAGAGTTTATTCTCTGTAAATACCCAAAAATGCTTTCCTTCTTTATCAGAATAGGTATATACCCTAAAAATAGGATATTCAACACCTAATTTTTTCTTTACTTTGGTAGGAAAAAGCTGTTGTACTTGCTCTTCTTTTAGGAGTTGAGGGCTACTTACTTCTTGAGAGTATGCCACCAGAGAGAAGAAAAAACTCAATAGAAGTAATTTTCTCATAGATTATTCTAAAATTCATTAAATTATTAGTCTCTCATTTGATTTACTTGCTTAATAACTGAATATAATGATGCAAATACTCCAAAGAGAAGAAGCCCTAACACCCCCCAAGGAGAGATGATAGGATATTCTTTATCTAGCCAATTTCCACAATAAGCACAAAGCCCTATTGTAACGGACATTTGAAGACCTAACTGAGAGAACTTAATCCAATTATTTAGATTCTTTTTTGATTGGTTCATTATTTATAGTAGTCTTAGTACTTGCCCCTCCCATAGAACAAGTAACATTGAATATAGCTCCTGGCTCTATTGCTAGCTTCTCAGCTTGTACTGTTCCTTGTATATTAGCTGTTGATTTAAGGCTCAAAGTACCTTTTACTATAAGACTTTTGGCAATTATAGTACCTTCTACATCTGCATTGGCGCAAATAACTTCCCCTCGTATGATACCATCCTTACCTACTACAAGGCGACCTGTAGTGGTGATATTCCCTTCTATTTCTCCATCAATACGAAAGTCAGAAGCTGAATTCACTTCTCCTTTTATAATTGTTCCTGCTATAATGCGGTTACTTCCTCCTAATGAATTGTCTGCTGCCATAGGCTTTTTATTTTCTTTATTAAACATTGTTAGTTATTTTTATATTCTTCTTTATTTTTATATACTTGAATAATAGTATAATTTTCTGACGAAATTACGAAATATTTTTGAATTATAAAAGAATTTTTATTGTTTTTTTGTTTATCTTTTTCTTTTTTCTCTTGTTGATTTTCTTTGAGACGTTCTATAAAAGTATTAGCCATTTGATTAGTAACAAAACCGTGAAGTACAAGCCATTTTTCCTGCCCATCATATACATCTTCACTGAGTGTTATATATGCTAATCCATTCTCCTCAAGATATTTCTTTAGGTTATCTACATCTTCTGTGGAATAAGATTCTATAACTATCTTCCAAGAAGAAGCTTTCTGGTCGGGTTCAAAGGAAGGTTTTTCTTCCTTAAGTATTTTCAAATCTTTCTGTATTAATTCTGCTTGCTTAGTATTGGGATATTCTTTAACAATATGCTCCAATTCTTGAATATATGGTAATTTTCCATCTAATCGTGCTATAGCTTTTGCTTTAAGAATTTCCCAATCAGGAGCCTGAGGAGACCTCTTATATAATGCTTTATGCTGCTGTATATAATCCAATACTTGCTTATAATTCTGTTGTGCAAGGAGTTCCTGTAAAGAGTCATATTGTTCCTGTAACTCTTTTTCATTGGTAGTTACTTCTCCTTGAAGAATTTTCGCATAATCCGATTGAGGATAAGAAGCCAACAAACGTTCCTTATAGGACTGAGAATTATTCATTCCATCACCTATCGTATATAGCTGATATAATGCTTTTTGGATAAGTTCATCATCCTTGGTAAGAGATAATAAACGATTCAGACGTTCCTGAGCCAATTTTCCTTCTTTGAATTTTTCCCAATACAATTCTCCTACCTGATAAAGAGCTCTTTCTCTTTCTTTTGATAATTGTTCTTGTTGTTCTTTTGAAGGTAACTTACTAATAAACTCTTCTGGAGAAAGTTTCTGTATGTGAGTAGTATCTACTTCTGTATTAGAAGAAAATTGAGCTGTTACTACACTTGACCAACGCCAATTATCTGTAAGCGGTCTGTCTCCATATTGTCTGGTAAAGAATTGCTTTCCATAGGCAACCGTTTGTGGAGCATAGAAATAGAATCCTTCTTGAGGTTTTTCTACTTGTTTTTGAGATTTTTTTCCAAAATCTGTTATTTTTACAGTTTTTTTCTCTGATAATTTATTAATAGAATCAACATATTTCTGGAAGAAAGCCATTCTTTGTTCCTCTGGCATAGCCACAATTCCTAGAATACTATCCGCTTTTTGTATCGTTCCTTCATAGGCAGTGATTTGAGCCAAATTATCTTTCTTTCTTCTTATATATATATATTCCAGAGTTTTCTTAGGAGTATATACCAATGTACTATCATAATGAGTATAGGACAAAGGATAGTTTTTTTCCTTAAAATAAAGTTCTGCTAAGTGCTGATGTGAACGTTTTTTTAGTTCTTCATTTCCCTTATTTTTATCCAAGGAACGATGGTAATAATCAATAGCTCCTTTATTTTTTTTCTCATTTTCAAGGTATAATGCGTGCTGGAAATAAATAAGATCCAAAAAATTCTTATGCTCATAGAGCTTCTCCATTTTATAGAGTTTTTCAAGGTAAGTTACTTTTTCTTCTGGAGAAAGAGTTTGGGTACGAGCTTTTCCTATTTGAGCCTCTACCCATAAGCGACGAGGAATATTCCAATTTTGCTTAATTGTTTTTTGATAATACACTTGTGCTGAATCTCTCTGATTTTGTCGTTCAAAGAGCTGTCCTATAATGAAGTAATAACGACCTCTAAGGGATTTTTTTCTGGTTTCGCTACTTGCATTCTTAAGAGCGTCTATAGCCTTAGGATATTCCTTCAAATTAATAAACGCTTGAGCTAAAACAGCGTGTAAGCCAGCTCGTTCCTTTCTTTTAGGATTCTCTTCCAAGAGAATTTTTTCCAAATCTGTTATAGCCATTTCTTCCCTTCCTAACTGAATAAGGGCTTTTTCCCTCCATACAGTTGCATTGTAGCGTTGGTTTGTCTCCCCATAGTTAGTAAGAAGGTGGTTAAAAGCTTCTAATGCAGGAATATACCTACCATTATAGTAACGAGCCTTCCCAAGAAGCATATAAGCATCATCTATCTTTCGGTTTTTTTGCTTCCCATCAAAGACCATAGAGTGTCGTTGAATAGCTTTAATAGCTTTCTCTTCGGCGCGGTCAAAATGAGGATTTCCTTCTCCTTTTGAGAGATATTCCTCTGGTAAAGTTTCTGCTTCCACAGGAAGTATTTCAAAATAATTCTCAAGATATTTCTCTGAAATTTCTTTCTTACCTTCCTCAAGAGCCAGATTCCCATTGTATAGGACATTATACATAGTAGGAATCATACGAAACTGACGGTTATAATAAGTATCTGCTTTAGTGGTACAACCTACCCAAAGAACAAGTACCCCTACACCGATTATATATTTTAACACCTTCATTTAGAAAAATAATAATATGGCGCAAGTTAGTCATTTTTTTTTAATAGACCAACAAATTTAGGTAATTTATAAGAGAAAAGAGAGAATTATCAGTGTGATAATTCTCTCTTATCCTTATACATTTATTCTACTTTAACATACAACCTTCCTGAGTTTTTTATTTATTTTGATGTAAATCAATCTATTACAATAAAATGATTTTATCCCAAATATGTTTTCAAGATTTTGCTTCGGGAGGTATGCTTAAGCCTACGGATAGCTTTTTCCTTAATCTGTCGAACGCGTTCCCGAGTGAGTTCAAAAGTCTCCCCTATCTCCTCAAGAGTCATAGGATAATTCTCTCCTAAGCCAAAATAAAGACGAATAACATCTGCTTCGCGTGGGGTAAGGTTCTTCAAAGCACGTTCTATTTCTGTTTTAAGGGATTCGTGCATTAGCTCTTTATCTGGATTGGGAGATTCTCCACTACGGAGAACATCATATAAGTTAGAGTCTTCACCCTCTACCAGAGGAGCATCCATTGAAATATGTCTCCCTGAATTCTTCATTGATTCCTTCACATCACTTACAGACATATCCAATTCCCTAGCAATTTCCTCCGCTGATGGTACTCGCTCGTGTGCTTGCTCCAGATAGGCATACATTTTATTAATCTTATTAATAGAGCCTATCTTATTTAGTGGCAAGCGAACAATACGAGATTGCTCTGCCAAGGCTTGAAGAATGGACTGACGAATCCACCATACAGCATAAGAAATAAACTTAAAACCACGTGTCTCATCAAAGCGTTGTGCGGCTTTAATAAGTCCCATATTCCCTTCATTGATAAGGTCCGGCAAGGTAAGCCCTTGATTCTGATATTGCTTTGCTACAGAAACCACAAATCGCAGATTGGCTTTGGTAAGGCGTTCTAGAGCTATCTTATCCCCTGCTTTGATTCGCTGTGCTAGTTCTACTTCCTCCTCTGCCGAGATCAAATCTACTTTTCCTATTTCCTGCAAATATTTGTCTAGTGAGGCAGTTTCTCTATTGGTAACCTGCTTGGTAATTTTTAGCTGTCTCATTCTAATTATCTTTCATTAAGGGTTTATCATTTTTATATTTTAAAGCTATTTTTCTCAAGGATTTAGCCTAGATAATTCTTAAGTATTTTACTTCGGGAAGTATGCTTTAGTTTCTTAATAGCTCTTTCTTTTATTTGCCTAATACGCTCCCGAGTACGCCCGAAATCTTCGGCTATTTCATCCAATGTTTTAGGTGCATTTCCGCCTAAGGCAAAGTACAAACGAATGACATTCGCTTCATCCGAAGTAAGAGTTTCCAAGGCTCGTTCTATTTCTGTTCTAAGAGATTCATACATCAGTTCTTTATCTGGATTAGGAGATTCCCCACTACGAAGAACGTCGTATAGGTTAGCATCTTCCCCTTCCACTAAAGGAGCATCCATCGAGATATGTCTCCCTGAATTCTTCATTGATTCCTTCACATCCTCTACTGACATATCCAACTCCCTAGCAATTTCCTCCGCTGATGGTACTCGCTCGTGAGCTTGCTCCAGATAGGCATACATTTTATTAATCTTATTAATAGATCCTATCTTATTTAGTGGCAAGCGAACAATACGAGATTGCTCTGCCAAGGCTTGAAGAATGGACTGACGAATCCACCATACAGCATAAGAAATAAACTTAAAACCACGTGTCTCATCAAAGCGTTGCGCGGCTTTAATAAGTCCCATATTCCCTTCATTAATAAGGTCTGGCAAGGTAAGCCCTTGATTCTGATATTGCTTTGCTACAGAAACTACAAATCGCAGATTGGCTTTGGTAAGGCGTTCTAGGGCGATTCTATCACCTGCTTTAATTCGTTGTGCTAGTTCTACTTCTTCCTCAGCAGAAATAAGTTCTACTTTTCCTATTTCTTGTAAATACTTATCCAGAGAGGCAGTTTCTCTATTGGTAACTTGCTTGGTTATCTTAAGTTGTCTCATTGATAAAAAAAATATTTTATGAATATTTCAGGATTTCAGTAGGTATTAATTATTTTATCTCTGCTTTAAAGCCTGCTTTTTCTACTATTTTTTGTATTTGTAAAGCAGAGAGAGAGGTTTCTACTGTAAGCGTCTTATCTGGTGAAGTAAGATCAGCCTTCCAAGAAGCTATTTCTGTATTAGTATTAAGCTCCTTAGCTACCTTATCTACACACCCTTGACATTTGAAGTTTGTTTTGAATTCAAAAGTAGTCATTATGTTGATTTTTATTGTTTTTACTCTGTTTTCTTATCCTTAATTTATTAAGTATTATTCTTTAGAATAAGCAAATTATTATATTAACAAAAATCATTCCAAATTATTATTTATTAGAAAACTTTAACCGAAAATAAAACAATATAACTATTTTTATATTTTCTTTCCTTTCAATAACAGACTATTCGTCACAACACTGACACTACTGAAAGCCATCGCTGCCCCTGCATACATAGGGTCAAGTAACTTCCCTGTAAGGAAATATAATACCCCTGCTGCCATAGGAATCCCTATCAGATTATAAATAAAAGCCCAAAACAGGTTCTGGCGGATAGTGCGTAAGGTTTGTACTGACAAATTGACCGTTTTAGGTATCTTCAATAAGTCCGAAGAAATAAGTGTCAGTTGAGCCACTTCCATTGCTATATCGCTTCCTTTACCCATTGCAATACTTACATCGGCTTGTGCTAAGGCTTGACTATCATTAATCCCATCTCCTACCATTGCAACTACTTTTCCTTGAGCTTGTAGTTCTTTCACAAAATCTTGCTTTTCCTGAGGTTTTACTTGGCTTTTTAAGTGAGTAATTCCTACCTCCTTAGCTATATGAGAAGCTACAGGAAGCTGATCTCCTGTAAGCATATACACTTCTATTCCTTGTTTTTGTAGTTTTTTTATCGCCAGTGCAGAAGTATCTTTCACCTTATCAGCCATAAAGATAAGAGCCAGAATACGTTGTTCATCAGCAAGTCCTACTAAGCTACCTTGTGACTGATAATGATTTATTTTTTCCCTAAAATCATCTGATAAAAATACACCATATTCTTCTAACCAAGAAAGATTTCCCACACGATAATATTTTCCTTCTACCAGAGCCTCTACTCCTGCTCCAGAAATCTCCTTCACTTGAGTTAAGATAATAGGAGATGTTTCTTTCCAATGTGCTACTATTGCCTGAGCTAAAGGATGTGAAGAGTGTTGTTCCATCGTATAGAGAATAGGCTGATCCCTATCTTTATTTTCCCAAAAATCTTGTACCACTGTAGGGCTTCCTTGAGTGATTGTCCCTGTTTTGTCTAATATTATTGCATTTATTTTGCTTGCTAGTTCTATACTTTGTGCATCTTTGATAAGGATACCATTCTCAGCTCCTTTCCCTATACCTACCATAATAGCTGTAGGTGTTGCCAATCCTAAAGCACAAGGACAAGCTATCACCAAAACACTCACAAAAGCCTGCAATCCGTGTGAAAATCCATTCTCTTTGTCTAATAACATCCATAAGAAGAAAGAAATTATAGCAATTATTATAACAATAGGAACAAAAATACCAGCTATTTTATCAACTAATTTCTGTACAGGAGGCTTAGTTCCTTGTGCATCCTCTACCGCTTTAATAATAGAAGAAAGTAAAGTATGTTCTCCCACTTTCTCAGCTCGCATCTGGATAGCTCCTTGTCCATTGGTAGTCCCTGCAAAAAGAGCATTTCCTATTACTTTTCTCACAGGAAGAGACTCTCCTGTAATCATACTTTCATCTACATAAGTCTCTCCCTCAGTTACAATACCATCTACAGGTATTTTTTGCCCTGATTTCACTAAAAGAATTTCTCCTTTCTGGACTTTTTCTATGGGAACCTCTTCCCAATTTTCATTCTTATGAACATATACTATAGTTGGCTTAAGCCCCATTAATTTACGAATTGCTTGAGAAGTACGTCCCTTAGCCGATTCTTCCAGCATTCTTCCTAATAAAATAAAAGAAACTATCATTACAGCCGATTCAAAATACAGATGAGGAGCTATACCATATCGTTCCCAAAAGCTCCTAAAAACAAGACTTGAAAGGCTATAAAGGTAAGCTACCGAGATACTCAAAGCCACCAGAGTATCCATATTTGCCGAACGATGCTTAAGCTGATTATAAGCTCCTTTAAAGAATCTTTTACCAAAGAAAACCAAACCTATAGTAGCCAATAATGCTTGAAACCAATCACTATAAGGAAAATGCAAATGAAACATAGAAATCAGAAAAACAGGAAGAGAGCAACACACACTTCCCCAAAAAGTACGTTGCAAAGCCTTATAATGTTCCTCCTCCCTTTGCTGAAGTATCTCTTGGTTCACAGGAGTAATTACCAGCCCATAACCTGCCTCTTCTACTTGATGCTTAAGGACTTCTGCAGAGGTTATTGAAGCATCAAATGTAATTGTAGCTTTTCCATTGGCGTAATTTACACTTGCTTCCTTCACTCCTTTTGCCTGTTGTAACACTTTCTCCACAGCCACAGCACAGGAAGCACACATCATTCCTTCAATAGGATATTGTTCTTTTTGCATTATTAATCTATTTAGAAAACTTATTTTTCCTATCAAAAAGTATGCCTTTTTTAGGTGTAAGAAAATTTGTCATTCTTTATTCTATTTCTAAAAAATATTATACCTTTGTATCAAATTTAATTATTATACAATATGCTTATAGCACCTTCTCTTTTAGCCGCTGATTTTGCAAATTTGCAAAGAGACATTGAAATGGTTAATCATAGTGAGGCAGATTGGTTTCACCTTGATGTAATGGATGGGGTATTTGTTCCCAATATTTCCTATGGAATGCCGGTAATCCAAGCCATCGGAAAGTACGCCCAGAAGCCACTGGATGTCCACTTAATGATTATAGATCCTGATAGATATATTGACACTTTTGCAACACTAGGAAGTGCCATTTTGTCGGTTCATTATGAGGCTTGTACCCACCTACACCGTACCTTACAAGCTATCAAACAGAAAGGAATGAAAGCAGGAGTAGCCCTAAACCCTCACACTCCTATCAATGTATTGGAAGATATTATCGAAGAGGTGGAGGTACTGGTGCTGATGAGCGTGAATCCCGGTTTTGGAGGGCAATCTTTTATTGAAAATACCTATAAAAAAGTAAGACAAGCGAAAGAGCTTATCCTCAAAAGAAATTCATCAACTCTCATTGAGGTAGATGGGGGAGTAAATGTAAAAAATGCACCCAAACTTATAGAGGCTGGAGCAGATGTGTTAGTGGCTGGTAGCTTTGTATTCAATGCAGAGAACCCTCAAGAGGCTATCGCTTCTATAAAAAAATAAGAAAAGGAGGTTATTCATATGAATAACCTCCTCTGACATCAAAAAAACAACTATAAAAGTTCTCGTAACACACTCTCAATAGAAGGATCAGAAGGTCGTGGTGCATCTGCATTAATAATTTTACCATCTTTCCCTATAATGATGAATGTAGGTATTTGTGTAATTCCATAATCTGTTATAAATTGGGACTCAAAAGCCTTATCTGCGATCAATTGCACGCCTTTTAAGCCTTCTTTAGCAACAAAATCTTTCCATTTTTGATTATTATCATCTATAGAGATGCTTACAAATTCTATATTTTCCCCGTGGAGCTTATTCTCTAAAGCTTGTAAAAAAGGAATTTCTTGACGACAAGGAGGACACCAAGTAGCCCAAACATCTATATAAACTACTTTCCCTTTAAAATCATCTAAAGAAGAGGTTCCGCCTTTGAAATTTTCATAATTAAGGAACTTAGGTGACTCACTTCCTGAAGAAAGCTTAACTGCATAATCATAAGCTTTCTTTGCTTGCTCTTTCACCTGCTCATTAGTTACATTTTCGTTAATAAAGTCCAATAAAAGCTTACTCTTATTATTATTAGGTGAGATATAAGGTAATAATTCCTTTGCTAAATCTGCACGAATATTTGCTGATTTTAGTCCTTTAACAGCATCAATAAAAGCTTCAAGCTGTTGCCCATTACCTACTTTTTCTGTTAATATTTCAATGTATTTACTACGTACCAAATCCCTATAGGACTCTACTTGGTCATATTCCTGAGCATTATCATAATCAATTCCTTCTCTTTCTGCAAAGAAATCATTAGGCAAGATAGCGTCTCTTCCCATAAAGAAAGTATGATAGGTAGGATAAACCAATAGATATTCTACAAACTTATATTTAGCCCATCTTTCTTGATTTTTAACAAATTCTTCCCCAAGATTATACGATTTAAGCTTATTTTGAAGTTCATCAAAATAGGTTTTTAGATTCACCTTAAATTCTTGAGGTTTCTGTCCAAAAAGATTAGAGTCTGCTCCATCAATATTACTGATAAAGATATTTCTCTCTAACAGATATTGAGATTCCTTTGCTTGCTCTCCTGTTATTTTTGACTTATTAACATCTTGATCAAAAGCAATTTCTATATTAGCTCCTGTATTCAAGTACAAAGGTACTCTTGAAGTAAAAGAAGAAAGCAGATAATAGAGATGATTATTCTCTATATTTCTGATAGTATCCTTAAAGGTACCATCTCCAGCTACAGGAATCTGCCGGATAACTTCATCATTTTGTACCAGATACAATTCTTTTGTAGCTCCTACAGAGGCTACTTTCCCTGAGATAATTGCATAATCAGTTCCCCCTGTAGAAGATTTATCCCCCCCTCCACAAGCTGATAATATACTGGCTAAAACTACACTTGTAACAAAAATTCGTTTCATCTTAATTATTTTCTGAATTGAACTACAAAGTTATGAAAAATAAATAAATCTACCATTATTTCACACTGAATTTATTTTTATTTTACACCTATCTTATTGATTTTCATATATACAAAGTTTTTAACAAAATAAAAAAACTTGTTCATATCTTAAAAATAGCGCAAAAATTAGTATCTTTGCTCTCGCTTAGAACAACATAGTGACAACTGACTCAATATTCCAAAAACAATGGAAATCTCTGATAGAACAACTTTCAAAGGATTTTCCTTTAAGAAGTCCTTCAAGTACTGATAGTATTCTCTACCTAATAGGCTTACAAGAATTAGGAAAACCTCATCAGGTGTTCTCCAGAGAGGATAAGATAAACTTAATACATATAGGTACCTGTAAAGTACTGGAACCTTATGGATACTATTTCTTTCAAGAGATAGATCAGGAGGGGTGGCCTCACTTTCGTAGGGCAAAAGATTACCTGAGCCTAGAGGGTAAACAGCAAGAACAGCTCCTAAAGGAAGCTATCCTACATTATTT
The DNA here is from genome assembly GCF_963525585.1 of uncultured Capnocytophaga sp. Classification (NCBI taxonomy): domain Bacteria; kingdom Pseudomonadati; phylum Bacteroidota; class Flavobacteriia; order Flavobacteriales; family Flavobacteriaceae; genus Capnocytophaga; species uncultured Capnocytophaga sp. Next base: position 100,002 of record NZ_CAURLX010000002.1, read on the forward strand.
TAAGAAAATAGAATATTTTCACAACGAAGAATAAAGTTACAAATATTATTTTAAATCATTTTTATTATGAAAATACTTACTAACGAACAAATGCTAGCTGCTGACCAGCAGACCATTCAAGAGCAAGGTATCACCTCTTGGGATCAGATGGAAAAAGCATCTTCGGGCATCTTTGCTTGGATCAAGAAAAACCTACCTAATGATAACCCTTACCATATCTATGCGGGGGTAGGTAATAACGGAGGGGACGGACTCGCCTTGGCGCGTATGCTCTCCCAAGCTGGCAAGAAGGTCAAAGTAACCCTTGTCCCCTTTAGCGAAATCCATTCAGAGGACTTCACCAAGAACTTAGAACTCCTCAAACAACTCAATGCTGTGGAAATCACCTCCGTGTCCCAACCTGAAACCTCTGAGGATTTCCTACAAGCCAATGACAAACACTTCCAACCCCTCAAGAGTAAGCCCGCCAAAGGTTTTGAGGACTTCATCGCTAACAAATACAACGGCAACCAAACCATTATCATTGATGCTATTTTTGGCATTGGGCTCTCCCGAAGAGTGTCTCCTTGGGTACAACGCGTATTTGAGGAAATCAATCGACAAAAAGGACTTATCATTAGTATAGATGTACCTTCGGGCATCTACTTAGGTGAGGATCGCGACGAGAAGGATGTCTTCGTAACTCCTCACGTGGTGCTTACTTTCTTCGCTCCTAAGCTCCCCTTCCTACTCCCTCAGATTGGGCGTTTTATCCCCTATTGGGAAATCATCAATTTGCCTATCTCCTACGAATTTCTCAAAGAAGTCAATACCGAATACGACTACACTACCGAAAAAGAAATCAAACGCCTATTGCGAACTCGTCATCGCTTCACCCATAAGGGAACCTATGGACACGCTCTTGTGGTAGGAGGTAGCTATGGAAAGGTCGGGGCTGCCGTTCTCAGCGGAAAGGCTACCCTACGCAGTGGTGCAGGCTTGCTCACACTCCTTTTGCCTAAGTGTGGCTATAACATCGCTCAAACTGTACTCCCTGAGGCTATGGTACTCACCTCTTCCCAAGAAGAAGAACTCGCCCCTACTGATATCCCTTTCTCTCCCAATGCTATCGGGATAGGTATCGGAATGGGGACTTCCCCTTCGGCACAGGGTACGCTTGCTTCCTTGCTCAGAACTTTTACCAATATTCCCTTTGTCATCGATGCTGATGCACTCAACCTCGTAGCCTCCAGTGATGACCTCCTGCGTGCCTTGCCTAAGAATACCATTCTTACTCCGCACCCTAAAGAGCTAGAACGCCTTATTGGCAAATGGGCTAATGACTTTGACAGACAGGAGAAAGCCAAGGAATTTGCTAAGAAACATAAGGTTATCCTTATTCTGAAGGGAGCCTTTACGATGATTACCGATGGGGAACACTTCTGGGTGAACTCCACCGGAAACCCTGCCCTTGCCACCGCAGGTAGTGGTGATGTGCTTACAGGGGTCATCACGGGGCTTCTATCTCAGGGATATACCCCTCTCAATGCTGCTATTGTGGGAGTTTATATCCACGGAAAAGCCGCTGATACCTATGTAAGGAACACCAAGAAGAACACGATGATTGCTAGCGATATCATTGACTTCTTACAATTTTAGTTTTTCCCTATTTAAAATATATAAAAGTACTGTTACGCATCCCTGTAACAGTATTTTTTTTAGGAAAAGAATACAATCAGAAATATTTTCTATCACCCTTTTATCCTTATGACTATAGAATCACACTACAAGGAGCTACTTACCCATATAGAATCTTTAGATTATTCAGATACAAAAGCAGCTCTTTACTATGCAAGCAAGGAACTATACAAACAGTCCTCAGACCTTTGCTTGCTTACGATGATAAATGCCCTTATCAAAGCTCCTGATTTCCTACCAGAAACGCTCACTGAAGTAGTAGAAACCTACGTTTATTATGAAGGAACTATCGGCATCTACAGATATATAAAGACCAAACTTCAAGAAAATGAAAGTAATTCCTCTTTCTACTATGCTGACGTATTCGAGTACCTATTAGAAATCTTAGAAGAAAAGTACCAAAAGATGGGAGTAGATCTCAAAAAAGTAATAGAAAGCTAACCCTTATTCATCAAAAGCTCATTTTTATATCAATCACTAAAACCAAATACTTAATAAAATGCTATATACCATAGGCACTTCCAACAATTACCCAAGTAGAGCATACGGTGCTTTTCGGTCGGTAAAGGGTTCTATTACTGATTATATTATGTTCAGAAATCCTGAGCCTATACACTTGAACATTCGGATTGACTTTACCGACTTCGAAGCTATTTCTGCCAAATGGGATTGTATATCCATTGATAAAGTCTATATCTATTTGCTAAACAAAAGGGCCATGGATTTCTTTGAAAAACAGTGTCCAGGGACATTTGAGTGGGTGCCTGCAAAGATATATTCCAATAATACCCTTATAGAAACGGAGCACAAGTTACTACATATCACGAATCACTCTAAAGAAGGTACCTTATTCTATAACAAGGAGAGTCTTCGTAGCATATGGGTAGAGGAAGCTTTTATGAAAAAGTATAAGAAAGAAAAACTCAAAGGATGGACTTTTTATCCAGAAGAAGGTTGATATATTATTTAGGTTCCTTCGATGGTACGAGCTGGTAATTCGTGCTTTAATAAGCTATAAAACAAATCTTCATACACTATACCACAGATATCTTTATCTTCCAACTCCTATTCTTTTCTATAGCTTCTCATAAAGGGAAGTATCCCCATAAAAGTACTAACGAATACCTCTTATAAGTACAGCATTGAATTACCTAAATAGGATATGTACCCAATAAGAGAAAAATCTTTAAGTTACTTATAGCTACACGTATTTTATAAAAATTAGAGCCTAACAAAATAGGTCAATATGCAGGAAAAATCATTAATGAATTATATATTTAGTATATAGATGTCAACCTTCTATGTACTGAAAATAATATTTAATGATATATAAACCTAGTTTAGTCTATACAAAAGTACGTTCCAACAGTGCATAAATCCACTTTCATTTATAAAAAGTACATTACATAGATGCAGAATCCTATTTCCATCTATACAAAAGTACGTTCCAGCAGTGCAGAAATCAACTTTCATTTATCAAAAGTACCTTACATAGACACAGAATTATACTTCCATCTATACAAAAGTACATTCCAGCAGTGCAGAAATCAACTTTCATTTATCAAAAGTACCTTGCATAGACACAGAATTATACTTCCATCTATACAAAAGTACGTTCCAGCAGAGCAGAAATCAACTTTCATTTATAAAAAGTACGTTTCGGAATTTCCGAACAGAACCTAATCATACAAAAAGCACCCATCGCAGTACTATAAAGAAGACTAAATCTATTCAAAATACCTTGCAAATACAGAAAATAGAGATTACAGGATTTATAAAGTTCATATAAATGAAGTGTTCCTATACTTACTTAAATAAAAAGTATATTTCAGAAACCTTATAATATAACTTATCCATTTGAAGAATTTGGAAAATATAGAGGAGAATATACCCAAAAAAGTATTTTGCATAGTGAAAATAGTCCGATATTCTTATTTCTTTTCTTTTAAAGATAGGAACATATTTAAAGATAGGAGCTTGCTTAATGCTTTCGGAAGATAATATCTATCAGTACCCCAGCGATGATGACCATACCTCCTATGATAAGTGACGAGGTAAGGGCTTCTCCAAAGAGTCCTACACTGATAAGCACCGCCACAATAGGCTCAAAGGCGCCCATAATTACTGTAGGAGTAGAACCAATATAGCGTACGGCATACACTAAGGCAACTAAAGAAAGAGAGGTGGTAATAATAGCAAATAAAGCGATATCTCCTACCAAAGATAAGGAAGGAATTGCGATGCTTTCGCCTAAAATAAGAGTCTTTACCCAGAAGTATAGCGAAGAGAAAAGCATCGAATAGAAAGAAATCTTCACCCCAGAGGCTTCTATACGTACCTTATTGACAATCAAAATATAAAGTGCATATACTAAAGCTCCAAGCAAGGAGATACCTAACCCTACATAGTTAATTGTGTTGCCTTCCTTGATACTCAGCACTCCTACCCCTGCCACAACCAAGAGTAACGAGAGTACTGTGGGTAAGGTGATTTTTTCTTTATAAAAAAGCACTAATACCAAGGCGACAATAATCGGATAACAAAAGAAGATAGTGGAGGCTATACCTGGGCTGAGGTAATCATAGGCTAAGAATAAAAACTCAGCTGAGAGCGCATAGAGTAAGCCCAAAATACTCATAATCAACCCTTCCCGAAGACTGATACGCAACCGTTGTGTCTGGTAGCAAAGAAAGAGGAGGATAGCCCCACTAGCGATGAGGAAGCGATAAAAAAGAGTGGCATCTACCGAGAAAGATTCCGCTTTCTTGATGGGAATCATAAAAAGCGGAATCAGTCCATAGGTAAATGCCGAAATAAAGGCACATAAGTACCCTTTGACAATATCTTTCATAATAAAAAGCCCCTGAGGCTATAGCAAATCTTCAAAATAAGTAAGGTACCAATCAATAGTCTTGACAATCCCTGTTTCAAAGTTTTCGTGTGCACGCCAGCCCAATTCGGTTTCGAGTTTGGTAGCATCAATAGCATAACGGCGATCGTGCCCTGCGCGGTCTTTGACAAAGGTAATCAGGTCTTTGTAGGACTTGCCCCCTTCCAAAGGTCGTTTTTGGTCTAACAACTCACAGATATGTCCTGCAATAAAGAGGTTATCGCGCTCGTTGCGCCCACCTATATTGTAGGTCTCCCCTGCCCTCCCTTTATGGAAAACAAGGTCTATCCCTGTACAATGGTCTAATACATAAAGCCAGTCGCGTACATTCTTCCCATCTCCATAGATAGGAATAGCTTCTTCCTGTAGCGCCTTGCGGATAATAGTAGGAATCAACTTCTCTTTATGCTGCTTAGGACCATAGTTATTGGAGCAATTGGAAGTAGTTACATTCATTCCATAGGTATGGAAGTATGCTCTGACAATCATATCCGAAGAGGCTTTGGAGGCACTATAAGGCGAATTGGGTGCGTAAGGAGTAGTCTCGGTAAAAAGACCTGTCTCCCCTAAGGTTCCATACACCTCGTCAGTAGAGATATGGTGGAAACGCGCTTCCTTGTAGGCTTCCTTTACCTCGAAAGGCGCCTCCATCCAATGGTGTCGAGCGACATCCAAGAGAGTGAAAGTCCCGTGTATATTGGTGGTGATAAAGGCATCCGGATGGGCAATGGAGTTATCCACGTGAGATTCAGCGGCAAAATGAATCACTCCTTGGAAGTTATATTTTCCAAAGAGTGACTCTATAAGTTTTCGATCACAGATATCACCTTCTACAAAAGTATAGTTAGGAGCTTGAGCTACTTCTGTAAGGTTGGTTAAGTCCCCTGCATAGGTGAGTTTGTCCAAATTTACCAAGTGGTAATCAGGATATTTCTGTGCAAAATACACCACGAAGTTAGCTCCTATAAACCCTGCTCCGCCTGTGATTAAAATATGTTTCATCTATAAGGTTTAAAGTTTGTAATTAGTCATCAGAGAAACTAAGGAGTCTCTCCAATAAGGAATTGGGAAGTTGAAATCTGTTTTGATTTTAGCCTTGTCCAATACTGAGTAAGCAGGACGAGAGGCTGGAGTAGGGAACTCTTCTGTCCTACAAGGAATCACTTTACAATCACTACCAGCAAGCTTGAGTATCTCTACGGCAAAGTCGTACCAAGAGCACACTCCTTCATTGGAGAAGTGGTATACATCTTGCCTACCTCTGTAGAGCTTATTTTCAATAATAAAGATGATAAAGCGTGCTAAATCCTTAGCATAAGTAGGAGTGCTTACCTGATCAAAGACCACCTTAAGCTCCTTACGTTCCTTACTGATTCCCAATATATTTTTCACAAAATTATTTCCGAAAGCGGAGTAGAGCCAAGAGGTCCTTAGAATCAAGAAATCAATATCAGAGTGTTGCAAAGCACTTTCACCCAATAGCTTAGTCTGTCCATAAGCCCCCAGCGGAGAAGTAGCATCAGTCTCGGTATAAGGGGTATTCTTCTCTCCAGCAAATACATAATCCGTAGAGAGATGGATACAGGCACTTCCTTGCTCAGTACAAGCCTCTGCTATATTTTTTACCGCGAGATGATTGACCAAGTTAGCGGTTTCCTTGTCTATTTCAGAACCATTTACATTAGTATAAGCAGCACAATTGATAACCAATTCTATTGAGTTTTTACTAAAGAAAGAACTCACCTTATCAGCATTGGTTACATCTAACTCATTTTTGTTTGTAAAGATATAATTATTTGTTATAGAATTATTCAATTCTTGTTTAATTTCCATAGCAAGCTGCCCGCTTGCTCCTGTAATAAGAATATTTTTCATATAATGGATGTTTTTAATATAATTCTTCTTGATAATCAAATAGCCAAGCATCCTTTAAAAGAGGACTTTGGGTATCTTTGGAGGAAAGTATAATATCCTGATGGGGTACTTTCCAGTCAATTCCTATCGTTGTATCATTCCACAATACACTTCCTTCATAATTTGGTGCATAATAAGCATCACACTTATACTGAAAGATAGCTTCCTGAGTGAGCACTACAAATCCGTGAGCAAATCCTCTTGGTATAAAAAACTGACGTTTATTCTCCTGAGAAAGTTCCACAGCCACGTATTTTGAGAATGTAGGAGATCCTTTGCGGATATCTACAGCTACATCTAACACACTTCCTTTGACCACACGCACAAGCTTAGACTGTGCGTAAGGAGGCTTCTGATAATGTAACCCTCTGAGCACCCCATAAGAGGATTTGGATTCATTATCTTGTACAAAAGTTGTATTGCAAACGTTTTCTATAAATCGCTGTTGAGAAAAAGACTCAAAGAAATAGCCTCTATCATCCGCGAACACCTTAGGTTCTATAATAACAACCCCTTCTATAGCTGTTTTTATGATATTCATCAATTTCTATTTTATTAAGTCTAATAAATATTGTCCATATCCATTTTTAGCTAATTGTTGAGCTAAAACAGCTAGCTTTTCTTTGGTAATCCATCCTCTGCGATAAGCTATTTCTTCCAGACAGGAGATTTTCAAGCCTTGTCTTTTCTCTAGAGTTTCCACAAAGTTAGTTGCCTCTGTAAGAGAGTCATGAGTGCCTGTATCCAGCCAAGCAAAACCTCTTCCTAAGAGCTGTACTTTAAGTTCTTTTTGACTTAGGAATTCCTGATTAACTGAAGTTATTTCCAATTCCCCTCTACTAGAAGGTTGTATTCCTTTAGCTATTTGAATAACTTTATTAGGGTAAAAATAAAGTCCTACAATAGCATAGTTAGACTTAGGATTCTTTGGTTTTTCCTCAATAGAAAGAACATTTCCTTCAGGATCAAATTCTGCTACTCCATAACGTTCAGGATCTTTCACATAATAGCCAAAAACAGTAGCTTTTTGTTCTTGTTTTACATTATTTACAGCTTGAGACAACATTTGTGAAAAGTGCTGCCCATAAAATATATTATCTCCTAAAATAAGGCAAACATCATCTTTTCCTATAAAATCCTCTCCTATAAGGAAAGCTTGTGCTAATCCATCTGGGGAAGGTTGTATAGCATAGGAAATACTTATACCAAAATCTGTACCATCACCCAGCAGACGCCTAAAAGCAGAGGAATCCTCTGGAGTTGTAATAATGAGTATATCCCTTATACCTGAAAGCATCAATACCGACAAGGGATAGTAAATCATAGGCTTATCATAAATAGGAAGCAACTGCTTAGAAACCCCTTTAGTAATAGGATAAAGCCTTGTCCCTGATCCTCCTGCCAAAATAATTCCTTTCATAGATTTTTTTGCAAAAATAAAACAAAAAAATGAATTTCCTCATTTTTTTATGTTTTTTTTATAAATAAAATAAAGATTTTTTTCACAACTATTCCTCTACTTACTTATTGTGAAATAATAGAAAAATTATTTCCTATCTCCTAAAAGTTGTATTGTGAATAAAGAAATTAATATAGAAATAGCTGTAGAAATTAATGTTTTATAGGAAGAAAATAGCCATAATTCCCATTGAAAAGTCTCTAAGAGAGAAAAGACTAGATAAAAGATGAGTATAAATGAAGAAATGTAGAGTATCCTAAGAGTAAAGCTTACCTGCAATAGATTAACAAATGAATCTTCAAAAGTTTTTCCAAAGAAAAGCCTAACAAGAAGGGGTCTTAGAAATACTATACACAAGGTAGCACACGCATAAATACCTCCCGTATGAGAAAATATATCAATAATAAGTCCTCCTAAGGTTGCCATAAAAAATAATGGTGATTTATTTTCCTTAAGAGGATAAGACATAAAAAAAACTAGGTATAAAGGAGGATTCACATACCCAAACAAGTTAATGTGATTAAGTACAATTCCTTGTAAAAGTACCCAACAAAGGAGCTGAAAGAGATAAAAAAGATTACTCATTTGCCTGAATTTGAATTTCTTCTTCTAGTTTTTTTAACTCTACTTGTTCTTTATTCTTAATAATGTATATGTGTTGTAGATTTTGCATATCGGTAAACAATTCTACATTAGATAGCAAAGAATTATCCCTCGTATTAGCGTTGATATTCTTTATTTTCCCAATGGGAATACCCTTAGGAAAAATATTAGAATGCCCTGCAGTCACAATAGTATCTCCTACAGACAAAGGAGCCAAGCTAGGAATATCCTGTAATTGTACTATGGTGGGATTTTTTCCATCCCAAGAAAGTGTCCCATAATAACCTGATTTCTTATGAGTTGCACTGATTTTAGAAAGTGTATTAAGTACAGACTGAACTGAAGAAAATCCTCTAGAAGTCTTATCTATAATCCCTACAACTCCCCTAGAGGAGATTACCCCCATATCTTGCTGAATGCTGTCATTCTGACCTTTATCAATTATCAGATAATTTTTTGATAGATGATAACTATTCTTAATCACCTCTGCCCTATAAACTGTATATTCATTAGGAGAGAATAAAAGAATTGATTTCTGAGATAGTTCTTCTAGCTTTTGTGCTTTTATTCTAAGTAATTCCTCTTGAAGATTTTTATTTTCTTCTGACAAAAGGTCATTCTGTTGTTTCAAGTCAAAATACTGTCCTATATTATTCTCTAAAAGAAAGATATTTCCTGTCAATTGAGTTGCAACATACAAATATTTTGATCTTTGAAAGGAATTTGCATCTATAATAAGTATAAAAGAGCATAAAAATAACAAGAGAAAAACCAGAAAATCCTTTTTTCTCTTGAAAAACAATAGAATAAGTTGCATTTATTTCTTTAAAATAGTTTTGAACTTATGAATATTCTTCAATGCAATTCCTGTTCCTCTCACCACTGCACGCAAAGGATCTTCTGCTACATATACAGGAAGGTCTGTACGCATAGAAATACGTTTATCCAATCCACGAAGCATAGAGCCTCCTCCTGCCATATAAATACCTGTATTATAGATATCAGCAGCCAACTCAGGAGGCGTTTGGGAAAGGGTCTCCATAATAGCATCTTCTATACGTAAGATAGACTTATCCAAAGCTTTTGCTATTTCTCTATGAGAGATTTCCACCTGTTTTGGTTTCCCTGAAAGAAGATCTCTCCCTTGTACAGCCATAGGATCAGGTGGTGATTCGAGATCCTCAAGAGCTGCTCCCGTAGTAATTTTTATATTATCTGCTGTATTTTCACCTATATAAAGATTATGACGAGTACGCATATAATAAATAATATCATTGGTAAAAACATCTCCTGCTATCTTCACAGACTTATCACAAACAATATCTCCCAATGCTATTACAGCAATCTCTGAAGTTCCTCCTCCTATATCTATAATCATATTACCTTTGGCTTGCATAATATCAAGCCCTATCCCTATAGCCGCAGCCATTGGTTCATATATGAGGAATATTTCCTTTCCATTTACTCTTTCACAGGATTCTTTTACTGCTCTCATTTCCACTTCTGTAATTCCTGAAGGAATACAAACAACAATCTTAAGTGAAGGAGAGAAAAAACGTCTTTTCAAAGGAGGGATACTCCTTATAAAAGCATTTATCATTTGTTCAGAAGCATCAAAATCTGCAATTACTCCATCCTTAAGAGGACGAATTGTTTTTATACGTTCGTAAGTCTTTCCTTGCATCAGTTGTGCTTCTCTTCCTACAGCTATGATTTTATTAGAACTCAAATCACGAGCTACTATAGAAGGACTATCCACTACTACTTTGTCCTTGTGGATAATAAGTGTATTTGCCGTACCTAAGTCAATGGCAATTTCCTCTGTTAAGAAATCAAAAAATCCCATTGTATAATTTTATTTTATGAAAATATATGTCTATTTATTAAGAATTTAAAATATCTTTTTAAGATATAAATAAAAGTGAGTTTTTAGCCGTCAAAGATAATAAAAATCTATATATTTTAAAAATTAAATTCTTATTTTTTTAAACAGCACACAAAACACTGTATATCAACAAATTAAATAGGTTATCCTTATCGATGAAGAATAACCTATTTCTATAAAAACACAAATAATAAATGCTAATACCCTGGATTCTGAGCTACATCACTGTAGGGACTATCTATCTCTGTTTGAGGTATTGGAAATGCAAACAAATCATTAGGAACTGTTTTGTTCTTGGTTGGGTCAGAAACACCTGTTTTATTATATTGAGGAATTACAAATGTATTATCTATTTTACTCCAACGAAGCAAATCCCAATAACGGAAGCCTTCCCCTACAAGTTCTCTAAGTTTTTCATTTCTGAAATCTTCAAAAGTAACATTTGCACTTGCTGAAAGTCCTCGTTGTGTCCTTAATCGGTTATAATAAGTAAGTGCATTTGTTTCATCATTTTCTCTTAAGTAAGCCTCAACTAAGTTCAAATACACTTCTTCTACTCGTGCCAATTTTACATTAGTCTGTGATTTAAGATCTGGAAATTTATTATCTAGATAATAGTCTCCATCATCCTCTACTAGGAGGCTTTTCCTTACATCGGCGTTATCATATAATGCTACAGCTGCTGGAGTAAGCAAGAGATCTCCATACCCTCCACTATTTAACAAATATTCATAAGAGTCCGTTCCTAGAGAACCATTTACCCCTACCGCCAACTCAAAGATACTATTGGTTGCACTAGGTTTCACAAAAGAAGCTAGCAAATCCGCTGAGGGCATTATAGCATATTTTCCTGAATTTAGAATTTCAAGAGAAAGAGTTCTTACCTGAGCCCAATTTTCTTTATATAAATAGAAACGAGATTGATAAAGCTTTACTGCCAGAGGAGATATAGCTGTCTTATCTGAAGTATTCACTAAATCATCCAGAGTAACTCCCTGATAAGTGGCCACATCCTGAAAGAGTTCAAGAGCCTTTGCTAAGTCTACTTCTATCTGATTTTCTGTTTGTTCTATAGTAGGTCTTGAGGAACGTGCTGTAGGATTATATACTGTAGGAATAGGTATTCCTAATCCCGTACCATTTTCTACATACTTTTGCCCATAAAGACGAAGTAAATCAAAGAAAGCAATTCCTCGTATAGCATATGCTTGAGCTTTTAGATTTTTCACCTGATTGGCTATAGCAGTTGCATCTGTAGAGCGTAACCAAGTGAGATTTTCAGAAGTTGCAATAATAAAGTTAGCATTGGCAACCACTCTATAGATATGTTCCCAAGTATATCTAGGGTCTCTTTTGCTTGCAATAAGTGTATAATCTCCTATTTCTACTAACCTTCCGTATTTTTGAAGGTTATACATCTCATCGGAGCGAACCTCTCCATAGGCTAGATAATAGGCTCCTAAATAATTTACATCACGCATTCTTGCGTAAGTTCCATTGACAAACGATGTCAGTTCCTCTACAGAAGTAAGGGGTTGAGCTTGCTTTTCTTGAAAAAATTGTGTTTCAGTGAAATCTTTACTGCAAGAAATCAGGGTCACTCCACTTAAAAGAGAAAAAAGAGTATATATAATTTTTTTCATTTTTTTACATTTTATAAGTTAACATTCAACCCAAAACTTATTGTTCTAAGAGAAGGGAGCGCAAAATTAGTATATCCATCTACAGTAAAATCAGGATCTCCTTTATAATTTTTGTCAAATATATGTGTCCAAACATTATCACCCAAAGCATATACCTCCACTCCTTTTAGATATGTACCTTCTAACCATTCATTTTTTAGCTTATAAGAGAGTCTAACATTTTGCAAACGCAAATAATCTCCATCATATAAATATCGTGTAGAGGTTTCTGTTGAATTTCTTCTTCCGTCAGCTAAGATAGGTTTAGGATTCTGAGCATTACGATTCTGAGGGGTCCAGTAATTTCCTACCTGAGACTGATATCCTGGGTAGTTGAGCAACCTAACTCCATCTGTTTTTACATAATGGCTATACACATCATATATTTTATTTCCTCCTCCATAACTGAACTGAACTGAAAGTGTTACATTTTTATAAGATAGTTTGGTATCAAAGCCTCCATAGAAAGTAGGAATGTGACTTCCTTGCACAGCTAATTGAGCTTCACTAACATTGGTTGTAGTCTCCCCATCTTTTCCATTTTTATACCACAAAGGCTCACCAGTTTCAGGCTTCACACCTGCCCATTTTCTCATATAGAAAGACCTTACAGGCTCCCCTTTTCTAACAATACGATATCCTGTGATGATATCAGATTCTCCATAGAGCTTAGTTACTTCATTCTTCAAAGTACTGAAATTACCCCCTAGTTCCCAATTGAAACCATCTCCTTCATTTTCAATTACTTTCACATTTAAAGTAAATTCTAATCCCTTATTAACCATCTCTCCTACATTAGTATATTTGATACTCTGAAGAGTACTAGGGCTAGAAGCTAGAGGGGTAGCTCCTCCCTGAACTGCAGAGAGAGGTACTGCAAAAATCATATCTTTTGTTTTCTTATTAAAATAAGCTACTGATAGTGTAACCCTATCCTTAAATAATCCTAGATCCACTCCCACATTTAAGGGTGAGAGGGTTTCCCATTTGAGCTCTTTATTATCTACTCCCTTAAGATTTCCTCCTACTTTATTATTATAATTATGTAGATAAGAATGTGTCGCATAAGGTGATACATCCACCATATTTCCTACAGAACCATAAGAGGTAGAAAGTTTTAGCTGAGAAATCTTTTTAGAATTTTTAAGAGCTCCTAATTGAGCAAAATCCAATCCTACTCCTACAGAACCAAAATAACCTGTTTTATTTTCTTCCCAGAAATTGGAAATCCTATCCTGACGTCCTGATAAGTCTAAGAGAAAGAACTTATCATAGTCATAATGCAACATAGTTGCATAGCCCCCACGAGAATTTACTTCTCTTGTTCCAGAAGTAGCCTGAGGAGTTATAAAGTTAGACAAGGTAGTAAGCCCACTAGGTCCTACCACTGAAGCAGAGGCAGCAAGTCTTTTTATATCTGTTTTATAAGCTTCTTGAACAAGAGTTGCTGTAAAGTTATTCTTTTCCTTAAGCTTAAAATCATAAGAAAGCATATTTTGCACGTTAAAGCTAAAAATGCGACCGCTATGCCATTCTGCAGTTCCTCCATCACTTAAGCCATCTCCGTGAAATGGATTACTATAAGCATTCTCATAGATATCAATGTACTCAGGAGAGAAGACAAACTTATAGTTAAGATTCTTAAGAATTTTATATTCTGCTGAAAAATTAGCAAATCCTCTTGCTGTCTCCGCCTGTTTTTCATTAAGTTTTTGAAGAGCAGCTACGTTAAAAAATCCATTAGAAAGTCTTCCACTTGCTCCTCCATAATTAAGAGTACCATTAGAGTTATAGGCTCGATCGGTAGGACGTAAAAGATACTGTCCCAATATAGGGTTAGCCACTTCTCCTCCACTTGGTTGCGAAGTTGTTCTTGCATAGGAAAGCTGTATATCAGTAGCCAATGTAAGCTTATCACTTGCTTGGTAGGATATCTTATTAGAAGAAGTTACCCTTTGAAACCCTGTAGATTTAACAATTCCATCTTGTTTATAATATCCTAGAGAAGAGTAATAACTAAGTTTTTCAGTACCTCCTGAAACAGAACCATTTATCTTCTGCATAAGAGCTGTACTATTCTCTGTCTCTTTACGCCAATCAGTACTGATATCTCTTTTATTATATAGTGCTTGCAAATTTCTTCCTAACCCTGTAGTCAAAGTACCTGCATTAAGAGCTGCTAGTAGTGCTTCTTTGTTATTATTAGGAAAAGCTACAAGCCCTTCATTACTATTAAGATAAGCATCATAAAGCATATTAAGCCATTCTGAGGTAGTAAGTCCTTTTTCTCCTTCAATAGCTCGGCTAACTACCCCTATCTCACTAGAGAATTTATACTTAGCATCTCCTTTCTTCCCAGACTTAGTAGTTATGATAATGACTCCTGCTCCCGCATCAGCACCATAAGCCGCTGTAGAAACAGCATCCTTGAGTACTGTTACACTTTCTATGTCTTCATCATTAATACCTGCTAAAACATTTGTGGAAGTTGTATTCTTGGACATATCTCCTTGATTAACACGCACACCATCAATGATATAAATAGGATTATTTCTTCCATTTACAGAAGCAACTCCACGGATACGGATGTTAGCAGCTCCCCCTGGTTGTCCTGTAGTTGTTCCTCCTTGTACTCCAGCCACCTTTCCTGAAAGGGCTTTATCTACGGAAGCAGCAGCAGAATTGGACACATTATCCACTTTTCCCAAAGAGCCTGTTACTTCCTTAACAGCTCGTTTCTGCCCAAATCCGACAATAACAAATTCAGGAATTTCTTCTACATCCAGTTGTAAAGAGACGTCTAGCTTTTTTGTCTTTCCTGTCACTTTGTGCTCTTGTGTCTTATAACTCACAAAAGAAAATTGTAAGACTTCCCCCTCCTTCACCTTAAGGCTGTACGCGCCTTTTTCATCTGTGGTAACTCCCTTATTAGTTCCTTTGACTAACACAGAAGCTCCCAATAAAGGATCCTGATTTTCATCTTTCACTATTCCAGAGACCGTTTTCTCTTGAGCAAAAGATACACGCAATATTCCTAAAAAAAAGAGTATAAAATAAACTACCTTTGTTCTCATATACTAATTGTTTTAACACTATTGCAAAATTACAAAAAAAATCAACAAACATACAATATATTTAAAATATATTTAACTTTATAAATTTACAAATGAAATATTATCAATAAAAAATATATAAAAATATTTTTTACATATTAATTAAAATAAATGATAAAACAATAATTTACAATCAAAAAGTAAAATTTATCACTAATATAATTTATATTTAATACATAAAAGACATTATAAAAACTTAAATTTATAACTTCAAAAATAACAGGTAATAATTTATTTTTTTCAACATAATTAACATTTTAATGTGATAAATGAAATAAATTATCATATTAAATTTGAATTTTTCAGCAGATTATAAGAAGATAAAATAAAAAAAGGTTAGATAATTACTTAATTATCTAACCTTTTTAAATATTATAAAGGAGTTCCTTCCTTTGTTTTGAAACGATATTCTAGATAAGTATAAGCATCTCTGGGTAAGATGCGTATCCATTTTTTATACTTCAAAAACCATTTAAAGCGTATGGAGAAGATGCCTTTGGTGAGATAGGCAGCTATAAATGGGTGTATATTCAGGGTAATTTTTCCTTTGTAGTTGCTTTGATAAATAATCTCTTCAAGAGTAGAGCTAATTTGTTCTATAAGAACAATAGGAGCATCTACTTCCCCTGTTTTACTAGGGTTTTGTTCTTTGGTTTTGATGTTGATTTCTGGGCGTACTCGCTGGCGTGTAATCTGGATAAGTCCAAACTTACTTGGAGGGAGAATTTTATGCTTGGCACGATCATCTTTCATCTCTTCTCTTAGAGCATCAAAGAGTTTTTGCCTATTCTCTCCATTATTCATATCAATAAAATCTACTACAATGATGCCCCCCATATCCCTTAAGCGTAGTTGACGAGCGATTTCAGTAGCAGCAATAAGATTGACTTCAAAAGCCGTAGTTTCCTGATTGACAGCTTTATTAGAATGATTTCCACTATTGACATCTATTACATGTAAAGCTTCCGTATGCTCTATTACTAGATAAGCCCCTTTAGTCATAGAAACTGTACGTCCTAATCCTGTTTTTATTTGCCTTTCAATATGAAATTTTTCAAAAATTGGAACCGATGACTTGTATAGTTTTACAATATTAAGCTGTTCAGGTGCTATTTCTTGTAAATATTCTCGTATTTGGAGATAAAGATCCTCATTATCCACGTGAATTCCTGTAAAAGTATCATCGAACATATCCCTAAGAAGAGCTCCTGTTCGGTTCATCTCACTAAGAATCTTTGAAGGATATACTCCTTGAGGAATTTTCTTACACATCTGAATCCAACGTGTAAAAGAGTTTTGTAAATCCTTATCCAGTTCAGCCACTTTCTTATTCTGAGCAACAGTACGGATAATCACTCCAAATCCTTTAGGCTTAATACTTTGAACAATACGTTTTAAGCGTTCTTTCTCAGCTTTATCTTCTATTTTCTGGGAAATAGAAATTCTCTCTGAAAAAGGAACTAATACCAAATAGCGACCTGCTATAGAAAGCTCAGAGCTTATCCGAGGTCCTTTGGTGGATATTGGTTCCTTAACTATCTGAACAAGAATAGGTTGTCCTGCTTTAACTACATCTGCAACAGCACCATTCTTATTAATATCAGGTTCGTTTTTGAAATCTTTCAATGAATAATCCTTAAGCTTCCCAGAGGAAACTTCTTTGATAAACTTCTGTAAAGAAGCTAGCTGAGGACCTAAATCGTGATAGTGCAAGAAAGCATCCTTTTCATAACCCACATCTACAAAAGCTGCATTAAGCCCTTGTATAGGCTTATGAATTTTGGCAAGCATAATATCACCTACCGAAAGTCCTGAAGCATCTTCCTCCTTATGAAGTTCTATCAGGCGACCATTCTTAAGTAAAGCAAAATCTACATCAGAAGCCCCAGAACGAATAATTAATTCTTTGGTCATTCTGTTTTGATTTTATTCTATTATAATTCAATGAGATATAAATATCTCTTTCAATGAACGAAAAATGAGAAAAAGTAGTTATGAAACTACTTTTTCTTTTTGTGTCGATTAGCTCTTGCTCTTTTTTTACGTTTGTGCGTAGCCACTTTATGTCTTTTTCTTTTTTTTCCGCTTGGCATAATGTTTCAAATTAAATTAAATACTCAGTTATTTCTTTTTGGTTTTCACTTTTACTTTAGTTTTCACAGACTGTACAAATACTTTTGCTGGCTTAAAAGCGGGTATATTATGAGCTGGAATAGTAATAGTTGTATTTTTAGAGATATTTCTTCCTGTTTTCTCTGCACGTCCTTTTATGATAAAACTTCCAAAACTTCTCAAATACACATTATCTCCCTTTTCCAAAGAAGACTTGATCTCTTCCATAAAGTGCTCCACTACATTCTGCACTTCTGTCTTTTCAATCCCTAACTTTTCAGAGATTTTTGCTACAATTTCTGCTTTTGTCATATTCCTTATCTAAAGAAAATTATTAACTAAATCTTTTATTTACAATTATTTATAAATCAAATCTTCTTCTTGTTTATTTTGAAGAAAGAGCCTTTTTGCTCATTGAATATCAAGGCTGTTTTCGGAGTGCAAATATACAAATAAATTACAAACCAACAAGTTAATAAAAAAAATTTTTTTCTCATTGAATCTTGTTCAACAAAGAAGTATAAAAAAATAAAATTCAAGGGCAATTATAAGAAGAAAAAGTTAAATATTTTAAAAAATAAAGCTGTAATAAAAAAAACTGAATAAATTTGCACCCATAAAGTTATATAAAATGAAAAAGTTATTATTATTACTTATGGTGAGTATCTCTATTGTTTCCTGTAAAACTCAAGGAACTATAGCCAAAAGTACTCAAGGGACTCGACAAGCTGGAAGAGTTATTAAAGGAGAATGGACTCTTTCAACTATCACCTATAACCAAAAAGGAAAGTATGATGTTACCCTACTGAATGATACATCTAAAGAATGCTTTGAAGGAAGTTATTGGAAATTTGTTCCTAACAACTACAGAGGAACTTATGCTATTAATAATCAAGGATGTGCATCAGGGAATCGTCATTTCATATTTACAGTTCAGGAAATAGATAAAGAAAGTGGTTATTATGATTTTTTACTAAAGCCTACTAATGAAAAATATCAGTCTGAAACCAATGCAGGTATCCGATTACGCCTTTCTTACCTTTCTGAAAGTGAAATGCGTTGGGAACAGACCGTAAAGTTAGATGGAAAGCCCTTTGTAATTACTATGAATTTCGTAAAAAATTAAATATATTCGACTTATGGCAAAAATATTTAGAAACATCACCCTATTTACTATAATGGGTGCCTTACTTATGGGATGTGAGACTATTAATAATTCCAACAAGACACAGCGTGGAGCTGTTATTGGGGCCGCTGGTGGGGCTATACTAGGAGCTATCCTAGGAAATAATGTAGGAAGTGGTGGAAATAGTGAATTAGGAGCTGTTATTGGTACTGCTGTGGGTGGTGCTGCAGGTGCTATCATTGGGAACCAAATGGATAGACAAGCCAAAAAAATAGAAGAAGAAATCCCAGGAGCTGAAGTAAAACGTTTGGATGATGGTATTGTAGTTACTTTTGATGAAAAAAGTGGTGTTACTTTTGAATTTGGAAAATCTGACCTTACTAGCGAGGCTAAAACCTTACTTAACAAAATGGTAAGCGTACTTAAGGAATACCCTGATACCAATGTAATTGTAACAGGACACACTGATAGCAAAGGAAAAGCAGCCTATAATATGGGACTTTCCGAAAGACGTGCCAAAGCAGTAACTAATTTCTTTACTTCTAATGGTTTAAACAATTCCCGCTTTACTACTAAGTGGTTTGGAGCTTCTCAGCCTATTGCTGATAACTCCACAGAAGAAGGACGTGCTAAAAACCGTCGTGTAAATATAGTCATCGTTCCTAATGAAAAAATGAAAGAGCAAGCACAAAAGCAAGCCGGACAGTAAATTTTCATAGTTATTATTGTTTTAGTTATTCTGAAGAGGTACCCTATAGGTGCCTCTTTTGTTTTTATAAATATAGTTAGTATTTATTTAATCTGAACTGCTGATTTTTAATTATTATTTTGTACATTTGCAAAAAAATAACGCTATATGAATAGTATTACTTCTACTGATTTTAATTTTGAAAATCAAAAACACGTGTACAAAGGTAAAGTACGTGATGTATATACTATTGGGGAAGACCTCTTAGTAATGATTGCTACCGATAGGCTTTCTGCTTTTGATGTCATTCTACCTAAAGGAATCCCCTACAAAGGGCAAATTCTTAATCAAATTGCTTGTGAATCCCTTAAGCAAACAAGTAGTATTGTCCCTAATTGGCTCGTGGATACTCCCGATCCGAATGTATCAGTAGGGTTACGTTGTACCCCTTTTAAAGTTGAGATGGTCATCCGTGGATACCTAGCTGGGCACGCTGCTCGAGAATACAAAGCAGGTAAGCGTACCTTATGTGGAGTTACTCTTCCTGAAGGACTTAAGGAAAATGCTCCTCTGCCCTCTCCTATCATTACTCCTACAACAAAGGCTGATAATGGCACTCACGATGAGGATATCTCACGTGAAGATATCCTCAAAAAAGGAATTGTAACAGAAGAAGATTATACTATTCTTGAGAAATATACCTATGCTCTATTCAAAAAAGGGTCTGAAATTGCACGAGAAAAAGGACTTATCCTAGTAGATACTAAATACGAATTTGGAAAGACAAAAAATGGAGAAATCGTTCTTATTGATGAAGTACACACTCCTGATTCTTCTCGTTATTTCTATCTGGAAGGCTATGAAGAACGTCTCAAAAAGGGAGAACCTCAAAAGCAACTTTCTAAGGAATTCGTCCGACAATGGCTTATTGAAAATGGATTTCAAGGAAGAGAAGGAGAACAGATTCCCGAAATGACTGATGTTCACGTATCTTCTATCTCTGAGAGATATATAGAACTTTATGAACATCTGATAGGCAAAAAGTTCATTAAAGCAGATATTTCAAATATACAGGAACGCATTTACAATAATGTAAGCGAATATCTACACAGTTTATTATAATCTAAGAATACGATAATGAATATACTTTTATTAGGATCCGGAGGACGAGAACACGCCTTTGCTCGCCAATTATCCTCCAGCCCTTTATGTAAGCATCTTTACATTGCTCCCGGTAATGCTGGAACTGCCTTAGTAGGAGAAAATATAGCCATTGGAGTTACTGATTTTCCACAGATAAAGCAATTCTGCCTAGAGAAAAAAATTGAAATGGTTGTGGTAGGTCCTGAAGAACCTTTGGTAAAAGGGATTTTCGAGTTTTTTCTAGAAGATAAGGAGCTCTCTTCTATTCTAGTAGTAGGACCTTCCTTAAAAGGAGCTCTTCTGGAAGGAAGTAAAGACTTTGCTAAAGCCTTTATGGAAAGACACCATATTCCTACTGCTCGATACGCAAGCTTTACCAAGGAAACTATAGAAGAAGGGCTTTCTTTCTTGGAAACAATGCGAGCTCCCTATGTACTCAAGGCCGATGGACTAGCTGCTGGTAAAGGTGTAGTTATCTTGGATAATTTACAAGAAGCAAAAGCCGAGCTCAAGAGAATGCTTTTAGAGGAAAAATTCGGTAAGGCTAGCCAGAGAGTTGTCATTGAAGAATTCCTTAAGGGAATAGAACTCAGCTGTTTTGTACTTACTGATGGAGAACATTTTAAAATTCTTCCTACAGCGAAGGATTATAAGCGTATTGGAGAAGGAGATACAGGACTCAATACTGGAGGTATGGGAGCCGTTTCTCCTGTGCCTTTCGCTGATAAATCTTTTATGGAGAAAGTCCTTGAGCGTATTATTATCCCAACACTTAAAGGGCTTAAAATAGAGTGCGTTACCTATCGTGGGTTCATCTTCATTGGGCTTATCAAAGTAGGAGATGATCCTTTCGTTATAGAATACAATGTAAGGATGGGCGATCCTGAAACAGAAGTTGTCCTTCCTCGTATCCAAACAGATCTTGTAGAACTCTTAAAGGCTACTGCTGAAGGAAATTTGAATAAGATAAACCTTTCTATTGATCCAAGAAGTGCCACTACAGTAGTAGCTGTATCTGGTGGTTATCCTGAAGAATACCAGAAAGGAAAAGTAATTTCAGGGCTTGATAATGAGACAGAAAGTATCGTTTTCCACGCAGGAACCTCTGAAAAAGACGGAAAAATTATTACTAATGGAGGACGTGTTTTAGCTGTCACCTCTTTAGATAATAATTTTAAGGAAGCTCTAAAAAAATCATATAGAGAACTCGAAAAAATACATTTCGAAAACATATACTTCAGAAAAGATATTGGTTTTGATTTATAAGGACTCTCTATGTAGAAAGCCAATCATAAAAATATGGAATGCCACTAGTGGCATTCCATATTTTTTTACCATAACACTATGTTAGTTTCTAAAATCTACAAAAAAATACTGATTTTCAATTATTTAAAAATAAATTGAAATTTTACACAACAAACCATTAAATTTATTTTGTAAATCTAAAAATATTTTTTAATTTTGCCTAAAAATCTTTATTAGCTTTATAAAAATATTTTTAGTATGAAAATTACACTTTTTTGTATTGTAAGTGCTTTATTTCCATTGCTTTCATTAGCACAGGAAGCTACTTTCAAAGGAAAAATTACTAGTGAGGGAAAGCCTCTTTTTGGAGCAGATGTTGTTCTCCGAAAAGGAAAAGAAGTCAAAGGAACCTCAACTAAAGCCTCTGGAGAATATCTTCTCAAAATCTCAGCTGGAGAATATCAATTGACCCTATCTTCTATAGGATTCAAAACGATTAATCAAAAAATTACTATCCCCAGCTCAGGAGAAATTATCCAAAACTTCTCTATGCAAAGGGATTTATTGGAAATAGATCAAGTGGTGGTTACAGCTACCCGAAATATCATTCCTCAATACAAATCTCCTGTTGTGGTTAGTAAAGTTACAGGACATATTTTCGAAACTACTCAGTCCCTAAGTCTTGCCGAAGGACTCAATTTTACTCCTGGATTACGTACAGAAACCAATTGTCAGAATTGCGGATTTAATCAACTGCGCATCAACGGATTAGAAGGTTCTTATTCACAGATTCTTGTAAATGGCCGTTCTGTATTCTCTTCCTTAGCAGGCGTATATGGATTAGAAATGATTCCTGCTAATATGATTGACCGCGTAGAGGTAGTTCGTGGAGCGGGGTCTGTTCTTTATGGAGGAAATGCTATTGGAGGAACTGTAAATATCCTTACCAAAGACCCTACTAGGAATTCTTTTTCTATAGGAAACAATCTTTCTTTACTCAAAGATGGCACCCCTGATAATACACTTTTTGCTAATACATCAGTAGTTTCAGAAGATTTCGACAAAGGAGTAACTCTTTTTGCTTACCAACGTAACAGAAAACCTTATGATGCCAATGGTGACGCTTATTCCGAAATCACTAAGCTACAGAATACTACCTTTGGTGCCGATGCTTTCTGGAACCCTATGGAAAACAGCAAAATTAAGCTGAACCTTAATAGTATCAATGAATTCCGAAGAGGAGGAAACAAATTTGACCTTCTCCCTCACGAATCTGACATTACCGAACAACTACGCCATCGTATTGTAGCTGGTGATTTATCCTTTGAACGTCTATCTAGTGACCTTGCTCATAAGTTTGCCCTATATACTTCTGCTCAATATACTGATAGAGATGGTTACTATGGAGGAGGCTTAGGAGAAGCTATTAATTCCAAAGAGGATTTTGATATTCTATCTAATGAAGATAAAGAAAAATATTTCAGTGCCTTGGCTAAGTATGGGCATACCAGAGAACTAGTAGGAGTAGGAGGAGCTCAATATTCTTATACTTTTTCACCTGCACTGAATCTATCCTTAGGAACCGAGTACAAATATGATAAAGTAAACGATGAATACGTAGGACAAAATCGTTCTGTAGACCAAACAGTACGTACTTATGGTAACTACTTACAAGTAGAGTGGAACCCTATTGAGAAACTCACTCTTTTGGGAGGAAGCCGTTACGATTATGTAGATATCAAAGGATATTATCTCTTCAACGGAGTAAATAAAGATTCTAACAAGCAAATTTCAAAGTTTGTTCCTCGCCTTACCGCTATGTATAACCTTAGCGAAACAATGAAATTACGAGGTTCTTTTGCTCAAGGATACAGAGCTCCACAAGCCTTCGATGAAGATCTCCATACAGAAGTATTAGATGGAAATCCTATCTTTGTGGAATTGGATAGAAATCTTACTAGCGAAACTTCCAATAGCTTTACGGCTTCTCTGAACTATACCAAAAGAGAAGGAAATACACAAGCAAACCTCATCTTAGAAGGTTTTTATACACGTATTAATGACCGTTTTATTAATCAGGACTTAACAGATATAGGAAATATAAAACATAAACTTAAAACAAATGCTAAAGATCAGCTCGCTATTATAGGAGCTAATCTAGAAGCCAATTTCGCTTTTGGTAATCAATGGGTATGGCAATCAGGAATTACCTACCAACAATCTCAATTTACAGAGGAACAAACTCTTTGGGAAAACGAAGATCCTTCTGACCCCAAGAGAGTAAGTTCTGACCGTGTAATGCGTTCTCCCGACCTATATGGTTATACAACCCTTTCTTATTCTCCTATTTCTGCACTAAAACTTAGCTATAATGGAGTCTTCACAGGAAAAATGTATGTGCCTCACGTAATTAATGCTGATTCAGGAGAACAAATCATTGTAAAATCCCCTAATTTTTATGAACAAAATATTAGAGTTGCCTACACATTTTCTCTAAAAGACAACTACAAATTAGAACTTTTCACAGGAGTAAAAAACTTATTTAATCAATATCAGAAGGATTTTGATCAAGGTAAAAACCGTGATGCAGATTATATCTATGGTCCACAACACCCTCGTACTTATTTTATGGGACTGACTCTTTCTCTTAATTAATACTTTAAATTTCATATGACTTTCAAAAATGCGCAATAGTTCTATTGCGCATTTTATTTATTGCAGAAAACTCAAAAAATAAGTATCTTTGCACCCATTGTGAAAATGCTATGAAAGAAGAACAAATCCTTATCAAAGGAGCTAAACTGCATAACCTTAAGGATATCAGCGTGGCTATCCCCAAAGGGAAATTAGTGGTGGTTACAGGGCTTTCAGGTTCTGGGAAATCTACCTTAGCCTTCGATACCCTCTATGCAGAGGGACAACGTCGTTATGTAGAGAGCCTTTCCTCCTACGCTCGCCAGTTCTTGGGTAGGTTGGACAAGCCTAAGGTAGATTTTATTGAGAACATCTCCCCTGCTATTGCCATCGAACAGAAGGTCAATACCAGTAACCCTCGTTCTACGGTGGGTACCTCCACCGAAGTGTATGACTACCTAAAGCTACTCTTTGCTCGGGTGGGACATACCTTTTCACCCGTTTCAGGTAGAGAGGTCAAGAAAGATACTGTCTCCGATGTAGTGGACTTTATCCTTTCCTTCCCCAACGAACACAAACTCTTACTGCTCTCCCCTATCGTTCCCAGCGCTGGACGTACTTGCGAGCAGACTCTTCGCCTATTAGAGGAGCAGGGATATGCCCGTATCAAGTACCAAGGGAAAGTAGAGCGCCTGAGTGATTTGAATTTCAAGGAGGTTAAAGGTGATTTTTCTTTAGTAGTAGAGCGTATTGTGGTGGATCACGAAGAAGAAACCGCCCAGCGCTTAGCCGATTCGGTAAGCACGGCGTTCTTCGAAGGGAAAGGTGTATGCTTTGTGGAGGACTTAACCACAGGAGAGGAACATCACTTCTCCAACCAGTTTGAGGCAGATGGGATTACCTTCTTAGAGCCTAATGTGCATCTCTTTAGCTTCAATAACCCTTATGGGGCTTGCCCTGTATGTGAAGGCTATGGCGATACTATAGGACTTGATGAAACTCTCATTGTACCCAATACCTCCCTTTCAGTATATGATAACGCTATTTATCCTTGGCGCGGGGAGACGATGTCTTGGTTCAGAGATCAGTTAGTGAACAACGCCTACAAGTTTGATTTCCCTATCCACCGCCCTTGGTATGAGCTCACCGAAGCACAAAAGCAGCTTATCTGGGACGGCAATGAGTACTTTACAGGGCTTACCGCCTTTTTTAAAGAGTTGGAGGAAAAGAACTATAAGATACAAAACCGAGTGATGTTGGCACGCTATCGAGGCAAGACTACCTGTTACGCCTGCAAAGGAAAGCGACTCCGCCCCGAAGCCAATTATGTGCGCATAGGAGGTCAGTCCATTTCCGACTTGGTCTCTATGCCAATCTCCGACTTGGTGGTTTTCTTCGACCATCTTACCCTTAAGCCTTACGAACAGAAGGTTGCCGAGCGCCTCCTAAGGGAGATACACAACCGCCTGCACTACCTGTTGGACGTTGGTTTGGGTTACCTCACCCTCAACCGAAAATCCAATAGCCTATCAGGGGGGGAGAGTCAGCGTATCAATTTGGCTACCTCCTTGGGAAGCAGTTTGGTGGGCTCTATGTATATCTTGGATGAGCCTAGTATTGGGTTACATCCCAAAGATACCGAACGCCTTATCCACGTCCTTAAATCACTTAGAGACTTGGGCAACACCGTCATCGTCGTGGAGCACGATGAGGATATTATGAAAGCTGCTGACTACATCATAGATATAGGACCCGAAGCAGGTACTCTTGGTGGAGAAGTAGTTGCCACCGGTACCTATGAGGAACTCCTCAAGGCTCCTACCCTCACGGGGGAATACCTCAGCGGTAGGCGTACCATAGAAATGCCTAAGAAAGCTCGTGCCTCCAAGCACTTTATCGAAATCAAAGGTGCCCGTGCCAATAACCTAAAGAATATAGATGTTACCTTCCCCTTGGATATGCTCACCGTAGTAACCGGTGTATCAGGCAGTGGGAAGAGTACCTTGGTGAAGCATATCCTCTACCCTGCCCTTTTGCGCAAGCTCGACCAGCCTACAGATCAAGTAGGCGAATATAGCAGTATGGATGGGAAGTTCTCCCATATTAAACGTGTAGAGTTCGTAGACCAAAACCCCATAGGCAAGTCTACCCGTTCCAATCCTGTAACCTATATCAAGGCTTACGATGATATTCGCCAACTCTTTGCCTCCCAGAAACTTGCCAAGATGCGTGGCTATACGGCCAAACATTTTTCTTTCAATATCGAAGGGGGACGTTGTGAGACCTGCAAAGGCGAAGGAGAGGTAACCATAGAAATGCAGTTTATGGCTGATGTACATCTGACTTGTGAGGCCTGTGATGGTAAGCGCTTCAAGCCTGATATTTTGGAAGTTACCTTCCAAGGAAAGAACATACACGATCTGTTGGAAACTACCATTGACGATGCCATAGCTTTCTTTACCGAGCACAAGCAGGAGAAAATCGCCCAAAAGCTCCTCCCCTTGCAAGAGGTAGGTCTAGGCTATGTAACCTTAGGGCAACCCTCCTCTACCCTTTCGGGTGGGGAAGCGCAACGTATCAAGTTGGCTTCCTTCTTAGTGAAGTCCTATCAGGAAACCCCAACCCTCTTTATCTTTGATGAGCCTACCACAGGGCTTCACTTCCACGATATAAGCAAGTTGCTACGCTCCTTCAATGCCCTAATAGAGCGCGGGCACTCTATTATCGTGATAGAGCACAATGTAGAGGTCATTCGCCGTGCTGACCATATCATAGACTTAGGGCGAGAAGGTGGAGCACAGGGAGGAAACCTCGTAGCCACAGGTACCCCAGAGGAGATTAGGAAGAACAAAAACAGCTATACAGGACAATATATATGAACAAAAAAGCCCTCCGTGCCCTCTACAGACAAAAGCGAGCCTCCATTCCCCCTGAGCAACAAGCCCAGCTAAGCCAACAGATAGCCGAGCAAACCCTACGGCTCCCCATTTGGGACAAGCAGGTTTTCCATAGCTTCCTTTCTATCCCATCCTTTGGAGAGGTAGATACGAAACCCCTTATCCGTCTGTTACAAGAGCGAGGAAAAACGCTGGCCGTCTCCCGTACCGTAATGGAGACGGTACGTATGGAGCACTTTCGCTACGACCCTTCCCAGATACAAGCCGATAACAAGTGGCATATCCCTGAACCTCAAGGAGGTATCCCCGTGAAGAGCGAAGAGATAGAAGTCGTCTTTGTGCCCCTCTTGGCTTATGACACCAAGGGCAACCGTATAGGCTATGGTAAGGGCTTTTATGACAATTTCTTAGCTGAATGCAAGTCTGAGACCCTCAAAGTAGGACTTTCTTTCTTTACTGCTGAACCCCATATAGAAGACGTAAGAGAAGGCGATATCCCTTTAGATTATGTAGTAACTCCCGAGGGGATTCAACGGTTGGCTGTCGGAAGTCATTAGTTGTTATTACTAGTGAGAGCCCAAGCAATAGAAATACATAAGTGTTAATCAACAATACAAATTCCTGCTTTTACATACATAAAAATACATTCAAGCACTACAGAATCCTATTTTTAAAAATACAAAGTACTCGTCGGAAATGTAGAATTATAGTTTTATATATACAAAAATACATTCAAGTAGTGCAGAATCCTATTTTTAGATATACAAAATACTCTTCGGAAATGTAGAATTATAGTTTTATATATACAAAAGTACATTCAAGTAGTGCAGAATTCTATTTTTGGACACACAAAGTACTCGTCGGAAATGTAGAATTATAGTTTTACATATGAAAAATTACGCTCCAGCAGTGCAGAATCCTATTTTTTTAATATACAAAGTATCATATAGGATTAGTAGATGCCAGCTAAAATATCTGTTAGGAACCTGTAAATGTTATCAGAAGTAGGATTTGTATTTTTTTAGCTATAAAAAACATTATTTTCTTATTGCATATGTATATTTTTGGTTTGCGTCTGTTATAGAAAAATAAAACCTAAATGCTTACAAGCTCCGAATAATATTTTTAAACACTCTATTTTTTCAATAATTTGGTTAGCTTATTTAATAAATAATTAACCTTTAACTATTTATAATGTATCATTAAAAATTGTATTTTTGCCCTATGTTATTAGATGATTTAAAAAAGCGCAGTGGGAACTGTTGCGAACTGTGTGGTAGTACTACTGCCTTAAGTATCTACCAAGTGCCTCCCTCCAAAGTAGGTGGAGTAGATGATAGTATTTTGGCTTGTGAGACTTGCATCAGCCAAATTAATAACCCAGAGACGATGGACAGCAATCATTGGCGATGCTTGAACGACAGTATGTGGAGTGAGCACCTGCCTGTAAAGGTAATGGCTTGGCGTATGCTTAACCGCCTCAAGGGAGAAGGTTGGTCATTGGATTTGCTCAATATGCTATATCTCACAGATGAAGAGCTATCTTTCGCTCAAGCACTAAACGACCACTTGGAAGAAGCAGATAAGGTCGTTCATAAAGATAGTAACGGAGCGGTACTCTCGGCTGGTGACAACGTAGTCCTAATCAAGGACTTGAAAGTCAAAGGGAGCAGTATGGTAGCCAAGCAGGGTACTGTAGTGCGTAAAATTGCCTTAGACCCAGAAAATGCTCAATACATAGAGGGTAAAGTAGATGGACAACAGATTGTAATCCTTACTCAATATGTAAAGAAAATCAACTAAAAAAAGAAGCAAAACTAGTATTAGTTTTGCTTCTTAGGTTATTAATCTCTTTCTATATCAGGTCATTTACTTCGAGTGAGGCTCCTATTTCCAACAAATGTAGCCGCTTATGTCCATCGCTGAACTTGCACTTGGAGGCTTCCTTATCTATTTTTATTACATCAAAGGTATCGTAATGCACACCTAATACATTATTTGTCTCCACGAAAGAAGCCGCAGTAAGGGCATCACGTACTCCCATCGTATAGTTATTCCCTATAGGAAAGATAGCCAAATCTATCTTATACTGATGAGGTATGATTTTCATATCCATTGTCAGGGCTGTATCTCCTGAGATGTAGATAGTTCGCTCTTGATAATTAACCAAAAATCCTGCAGGGTTACCTCCATAGCTTCCGTCAGGGAAAGAAGAGGAATGGACGGCTTTAATCATCTTTATTTTCACCTTCCCATCCAAGAAGCGATGAGAGCCTCCTATGTTCATCTCGTGCCCATCTACACCCAATTGTCGGTAATGAGCAAGGATTTCGGGGTTGGTAATTAGTTTAGCCCCAGTACGCTTGGCTATTGCTTCTGCATCAAGGATGTGGTCGGCGTGTGCGTGGGTTAGGAGTATATAATCAGCCTTCACAGCGTCTATGGAAATATGACTAGCCAAAGGATTCGGAGAGATGAAAGGATCCACAAGGAAATGCTTCCCCTCAATTTCTATACTGACACAGGCGTGCCCCAAATACGTTACTTTCATAATAATTTATTTTTCAAAAATTTTACACGAAATATTCTATACAAGCCCCTTGAGAGCTTGCCGACTCATAGGAAAGAATTACAAAACGAAAATCAAAAGGATTCAGATTCTTCACCAACATATCAATAAGCTGTCCTCGTGTATCTATCATATATTCACTGAAGTTATCTACTCTTTCTTGTAGTGATTCCTTAGGAAAAAGCTCCACCCGCAAAGAGAGAACTCTTTCCAACTGTTCCTTGTACTTCTTCTTCTGGGCTTTAAGCAGTCTTTTTTCAAGCATATCAAGCCCCTTAAGTTGTTTTACTTCCTGAGCCTTCACAGCACCCCGAAAAGAAGCGTCTGTTTGAGATGCCAACTGATAGAGTTCCTGAAACTGCTTTTCTAGAATGGCTCTTTGTGAAGAAAAATCAATAGGTATTTCTGAAAATTTTCTTGTGATTTCGTTCTCCAATATTGCATTTTTCAGGAAGATATCCTGATAGCTAAGTTGTAATTTTCGTAACTTTTTTTGTTGTTTATCATTAAGCAGTAGTACGGAATTCCTCAACATCAGCATAGGGAAAGGCACTTGATAAGCTTGGAACATTTGCTTAAGCTCTAGCCAATAAGCTATCTCTCCTCCTCCACCTATATAAGCTAAATTTGGCAATATAATTTCTTGATAAAGGGGTCGAAGAATAACATTAGGGGAAAAATACGTTGGATTCTGTGTTAATTCATTTATTATTTCCTCTTCAGAGAACTTGATATTAGTATTAAGCACTCTATATTCTCCATTTTCTTTTACAATTCGTTCTCGCAAGTTTCCTTTTACATAGAAAATATTTATTTCCCTAGGGTGTACCTGCTCAGGATAGCTCTTATTAATACTTTTTATATACTTCAGAGTCTTTTCAACTTCCTTCTGAGCCAGATTTTCTATTAATTCCTGCTTGAAACAAGGCACTAATAATTCTTTTAAGGCTACATCATTTCCATCAATAATTACCAAACCATAAGGAGCAAAAAGCTCATTTACCAGAAAGCGAGTAGCATCAGCCAGAGAAGAATGCTCTATGTAGGCTCTCTTGAAAAGATTAGCCAGCTGGCTAGCTGTTTCTCCCTTACCTAAAGTTACTTCCAAGAGGTGAGCTATGGGCGCAAGTTCTTTTGTAGAGAACTCCCCTACCATTCCTTTCTGATCAGATAACCAAACGACCTTCTGCCCTCGGAATGTTAAGTGATTAATCTCCTCGAAATCGTGATCTTCTGTAGCCATCCAGTACACAGGAACAAAATGATAATCAGGATATAGTCGCCTGAGGTGTTGGCAACAGACTATAGTGGATACTATCTTATATATAAAATATAAAGGTCCCGTGAATAAGCTCAGTTGATGTCCTGTTGTTACTGTAAATGTATTTTTCTCCTTAATAAACTGTATATTCGTATGCGTTTTTTCTGAAATAGCAAACATTCTATACTGTTTTTCCAATGATTGGAACAAGATATCTCTATGTTCTTGTGAATAATGCGCTTGTTTTTCCTTAAGTTGTGCTAAAAAAGCTGACGGAGTAGGAAAACGATGGTACAAACATCGTAATTCTTCCTTTTCTGAAAGATAATCTGTAATAAATTCAGAAAAATAGCCTGTATCTTTGAATGGAATATAGTCAGTCATAGTTTAGGTTAATATACTTTATATTTTGAAAGCAAAGATACACAAAAAAAGAAATAAATTCCTAATAATAACAAAAAAAATTCCTCAATTATTTACTAAAAAACACTATACCGCTTTATTATTGCAATTATTTTTTGTACTTTTGCTCAAAATTAAATCAATCATTTATGGAATTTTTCTCTTCTATGGAACCTTTCTTAAAAGGATTTTGGTTCATTGCTATTCCTGTAACACTTATCTTCATCATACAGACTATAATGACCTTTGTTGGTGCCAATGCTTCCGATGGACTGGAAGCTGACTTTGATGGTGATTTCTCAGGAGATGACGCTCCCTTTCAGCTTTTTTCGCTAAGAAACTTGATTAATTTTCTATTGGGTTTCAGCTGGACAGGAATTTCTTTCTATGAGCTTATCTCCAACAAAATTATCCTGACTGTTTTTGCCTTTGTTATAGGATGTTTGTTTGTATATATCTTTTTCCTTACAATCAAAGCTCTTTTAAAGCTTGCTGAGGATAACTCATTCAAAATCATAGAAACTCTTGAGAAAGTAGCTCAGGTATATATTCCTATTCCTGAACACAAATCTGGAATAGGAAAAGTAACCCTCAGTATTCGTGGAACTTTCAGAGAGCTAGATGCTATGACAGAAGGAGAAAAAATTTCTTCAAACACTCCTGTCAAGGTTATAAAAATAGAAAACAATATTCTTTTAGTAGAAAAAATATAAATTATAAATCTTAAGAATCATTAATTATTTATATATGGATTTTTCTTCTCCCATTAGTTTGATTGCTATATTTGCAGTCGTTTTATTTGTTACCATTGTGTCCCTTACGGCACGATATAAGCGTTGTCCTTCAGACAAGATATTGGTTATCTATGGACGTACAGGAGGTTCTTCTGCCCGTTGTATTCACGGAGGTGGTGCCTTTGTATGGCCTGTAATCCAGGACTTTGCCTACTTGGATTTGCGCCCGCTCTCTATTGAGGCTAACCTCTACAATGCCCTGAGTCGCCAAAATATCCGAGTGGATGTACCCTGTCGCTTTACCATAGCCATCTCCACCGAGCCAGAAAATATGAATGCAGCTGCCGAACGCCTCTTAGGACTCTCTCCTGAGCAAATCCAAGAGCTTGCTAAGGATATTCTCTTCGGGCAACTTCGTTTGGTGATTGCTACTATGACCATTGAGGAGATCAACTCTGACCGAGATAAGTTCCTTGACAACATTTCTAAGAATGTGGATAGTGAGCTTAAAAAAATAGGTCTGAAACTCATCAATGTCAATGTAACGGATATCAAGGACGAATCTGGCTATATAGAAGCTCTTGGTAAGGAAGCTGCTGCTAAGGCTATCAACGAAGCCAAGATTAGTGTAGCTGAACAAGAAAAGATAGGGGAGACAGGTAAAGCCCTCGCCGATAGAGAACGTGATACACAAATAGCTGAAACGCAACGTGATAGAGATGTAAAAATTGCGATTACTCAGAAGAACAAAGAAATCAGTATCGCCCAAGCTAAAAAGGACGAGACTGTGGGTATTGCCGAGGCTAAGAAGGACGAATCCATCGGGAAAGCCGAAGCTGACCGTGATAGTCGTATCAAGATTTCTGAAGCCAATGCCTCCGCTATCAAGGGAGAGAATGAGGCCAAGATAGAGATTGCCAATTCTGATGCCCTTCGTAGGGAAAAAGAAGCCGAATCCTTGCGTATTGCGATTTCAGCTGAGAAAG